>JAUZRX010000043.1 GCA_030949985.1 Acidobacteriota bacterium | reverse complement strand
GATCTCGAGGATGATCTGGCCCGACCAGTGGACGTACTTCACCGTCCGGCCGGTGAGGTGGTCCGTGCGCCAGGCCAGGCGGCTGCCGGCGGTGTAGCCGTACTCCAGGTCCACGTCGAGGGTGCCGTCGCCGTCGGTGTCCCACTGGACCCGGCTGAGGCGGCCGAAGGGATCGTGGACGTAGGTGCTCTCACCGCCGCCGATCTCGCCGCGGTGGTAGAGAACCCCGCGAACCGCGTCGTAGCTGCGGGCGAGGACGTCCGGGGTGCCGTCGCCGTCGTCGTCGAAGGGCACCGGCCAGTCGGTGTAGGCGTTGACCAGGTCGAGATTCGCGGTGAGGAAGCTGTCGGCGGGGTCGCCCCTGTGCTCGCGCCAGTTGCCGAGTTCGTCGAGGCGCCACTGGTGCTGGGTCGTCAGCGCACCGGTATCCAGGGTGCCGTTCGTCAACAGCCCCTGCTTGAAATCCACCAAGCGCCCCAACTCGTCCATGGTGTATTCCTGCGCTTCCGAGTCTCCGGCGGCGATCCGGCTTACGCCAACGCATCATCGTCACCTTGGTTGCAGGTTCAATTGACCTCTACAGAGTCACGTTGCTCTCGATCCCTGTTTCCGCATCTTCCACTTTCAAGGTGCACTGTCCCCTCCTTTACGTCGCACGGCACCTGCCCGTTTCGCAAACACTCGATGTATGCGTCAACCGCGTGATAGCCCGCAATGTCAGCCATCAGACACCACTGGTCGACCGTACCCTCCAGCCGCAGACTCCTGATCAATAGCATACTGGAGCCTGGCTCCAATCGATAGAACCATGAACCCCGAGACCCAAGCGTCGGAAGCTCTCCAGTCAGCGGATCGACGGATAGAAAGGCTGCCTTCATCTTATCCCGGCGGAACAGAAGCTCGAGCTTGACAATGTGTGCGTCCGAGTCGACCTCAACGCTGACTGTGCTCAACGCGAAGTCTAGGCTGATTTCATCTTGATTCTCGAGACACAGCATGACCTCCGCATTCTCACTCGAACCATCGTCGTACATTTCCAGCCACATTCGACCCGTCAGCCCGCTCTCCTGCGCATGCCCTCCCACGCACGCCTTTCTCGGTACAGCCGCCCAGGTTCCATAGCGGGGATCGCGCTTAAAGTCCACATCGGCAAAATGCCGGCCAGCCCAGAGCCGCCATCGTTCGGGCATATCCTGAGGACGATCCCTGCCGTACGGTTCGCGCCAGATGCCAACTACGGTGATAAAGAAGTGACTACAGAGAAAGGTGAATTCCCTCGCGCTCTCCTGTCGATCAGGATCCTCAAGAAGCACGGCTTCACTGGGGAATGAACCATGCTCGTAGTAAGGACCAAGCCACGCCATGCATTCTTCCCAGTATCCCCACCCGCCGTCAGCGGTGCTGGCCATGGAAGGAGAAAAGGATACATCCAGCACGGATAGACCAACGACGAGCACCACCACCCGCATTCCAGTCGAGGAGCCCCGCGACATCTTCACCATTGGACATCTCCCTTTACAATCGAGATCGTCAGGACGTCCGTTTCGCTGCCCCTCTTATACGCGCGCCGCCATTGCCCCGACGATCGACCGAGGCCGTCAAGCACGAGTTGACCACCGCCATCCTGCGCCGTCCAGCCAGCCACACTCCAGTTGTCCAGCACGTGATTATGAGCTTTCTTGTAGGTTGCTAGATCCTCTACGAGTTGCCGATAATACTGCTCAGCGACCCCGTGCATGAACGCTTCGAGCTGATAAGGAGCTTTCCCCTTCTCGCGTATCCTGAGAATATCCCCGATATCGAGTTCACCTGAAGAGAAGTTATCGATTGCAACGAACGGGCTCCGATCTACGACATTCACTGTGAATCCAGGCGACTTGTTGACGATCCGATCAATGAATACGCTGAAGTCCGCCTGCTCTTCCGTTGGAGACCCGGAAACTCCTGTCTCCTGAATCGCCAACTTTCCCGCCGGTGTGATGTCCACCTGTTGCGAGGGTGGCAGCTTTCCGTCTATGAACGAGTCCAGCTTGTTCAACGCGCCGGCAGTTCCTTTGAAGGTCACGCCGCGATCGTCGCTTTTCGAGGCAAGGGCCGCACTGTCGCGCGGATCTTCAGCTGCCGGGCGTCCCTGGCCCGTAACGGTCGCGCCCGCCTTCGCCTCATCAGAAGCGGCGTCGTCCCCTTCACCAGCGTCCTTTTCTCCTTTCGCCTTGAGTTCCTTCTCCGCTGCCTCAGCGAACGCCTTCTCCATTCGTGCGTCCGCGCGATCGAAGAATTCCTGGGCTTGCCGGTCCCGGGTCGCTTTAAAGAACTCCGCCGCACGCCCGGAACCACCGGGCCCTTGGTACTCGGTGGGCATGAAGAGACCTGCGTATCTCTGCCAAGCGTTGATTTGTCCCATGGCGCTCCGCGCAAGCCCCGTCGGATCGACCCACATCGTCGGGCTCGCGCCGACGTAGGCGTAGACGTTCAGGCCGCCGGACTCGCCGATGGGATCCTGCTCGATGAAGCGACCCGTGGAGGGCTCGTACCAGCGGTGGTGCATCAGGTACAGGCCGGTGGACTCCTCCCAGCGGGCGCCCGTGAAGCCGTAGGAAACCGGGACCGGGGCGCCTTGCCAGGACGGCAGCGACACCGCCTTGCCGTAGGGGTCGTAGGTGTTGCGG
>JAUZRX010000042.1 GCA_030949985.1 Acidobacteriota bacterium | reverse complement strand
CTTCCGATCTCGGGTCGACCGCCGGCGGACCGCCGCCGGCCGGGCGCGGGGTTCTGGCCGCCTCCGCCCCCCGCCGCACCGAGGCGGGCGACGAGGGATTCGAGGGGTTCGAGATTCATCACCTGCAGCAGTCGCAGGGTGGCCAGGTCGAGCAGGGTGCGGGCCGGGCCGCCCTGGCGCAGGCGGGTTTCGGTTTCGTCGAGAATCCGGCCCATCCACAGCAGAGGCCTGGGGTCGAGATGCCCGGCGAGTTCTTTCTCCCAGGGTTCGGCAGGGGTGGCTTCCGGGCCCACCTGGCCGAGCAGGGCCAGGCGCCGGACCGATTCCAGGACCTCGGCGGCAAAGGCGCGCAGGTCCTGGCCTTCGTCCTCCAGGTCCGCCACGCCGGCCAGGGCTGCTGCCGCGTCGCCCCCGGTGACGGCCCGCAGGTAGCCCTCGACCGCCTCCCCCGGCACCAGGCCCAGGGCTTCCCGCACCGCCTCGGCGCTCAGGGGCGTGCCCCCCACGGCCCGGGCCTGGTCGAGGGCCGACAGGCCGTCCCGCACCGAGCCGTCGGCGGCCTTGACCAGCAGGTCCAGGGCCGCCGGTTCGATCTCGATCTCCGCCCCCGCGGCCACCTCCGCCAGGTGGGCACGGAGTTGGGCCGGGGTGGGGCTGCGAAAGGCGAAGTGCAGGGCGCGGGACTCGATGGTGGGGGGGATTTTGTGGGGCTCGGTCGTGCAGAAGAGGAACACGCACCAGGGAGGCGGCTCTTCGAGGATCTTCAGCAGACCGTTCCAGGCCGAGGCGGAGAGCTGGTGGGCTTCGTCGAGGATGAAGACCCGGTGATTCTCCTTGCTGGGGGGGTACTGGGCGGCTTCCCGCAACTCCCGGATATCGTCGATGCCGGTGTGGGTCGCCGCGTCCATTTCGAGCACGTCCAGGCTCTTGCCCTCACGGATTTCAACGCAGGCCTCGCAGGTGTCGCAGCAGTCCTCCGCGGGCCCCTCGGCGCAGTTGAGGGTCTTGGCGAAGATGCGGGCGATGGTGGTCTTGCCGATGCCCCGGGTGCCCGAAAAGATGTAGGCCGAGGCCAGGTTCCGTTCCCGGGCGGCGCTGCCCAGGGCGCGGATCGGCGCCGCCTGGCCGAGGACTTCGGCGAAACGCTGGGGCCTGCAGGCCCGGGCCAGGGGAAGTCGCGACAAGAACCTGCCTCCCGTGGGTGCCGGAGGATCCCGGGAACGGGGAAAGCCCGGGGCCCCGGAGAGGGCGCCCGGGCCTTCCGATCTGGAGGGGCTCGACGAGCCTGCGGCACACCCTGCGGTCCGCTTACGGCTGCTCCCTTCCGGGCCTGACCGGGTTCGCGGGGCCGGGTTGCACAGGTGCGAGCCCCGAAAGGCACTCCCCGGGACCCGGGGCCCCGGGGTATCGCGCACAACGTGGCGGAGAGAGAGGGATTCGAACCCTCGGTACGGTTGCCCGCACACACGCTTTCCAAGCGTGCGCCTTCGACCACTCGGCCATCTCTCCGAGAAGAGCCCGCCTATTATGCATGGAGAACCCGGCCCGGCCAGCGCCGGTTTTCAGGGCCGCCGCCGTTGCCGGAGGGCTTCCCCCCGGCGCTGTCCGGCTTCCGGATGCGCCCTCCGCCGGCGGAAGAAAGCGCGGAGCAACTCGGCGGCGCTCGGGGCGAGCAGACCCCCGTCGATGGCGAGCCGGTGGTTGAGCCCGCAGAAGTCCACCGGGACTTCCTGGAAGCGGCGGGTGGCACCGACCTTGGGATCGGCGGCGGCGAAGACCACCCGATCGACCCGGGCATGGACCATGGCCCCCAGGCACATCAGGCAGGGTTCCAGGGTGACGTAGAGGGTGGTGCCCGGCAGGCGGGGAGCCCCCAGGGCGGCGGCGGCGGCCCGGAGAGCGACGATCTCCGCGTGGGCGGTGGGGTCGGTGTCGGTCAGGGTCCGGTTGGCCCCGGCGGCCAGCAGGCGACCGTCCGCCGTGGAAACCAGCACCGCCCCCACGGGAACCTCGTCGGCCCGCGCTGCGCGACGGGCCTGCTCGAGGGCCGCTTCCATCGCCTGGGTGTCGTTCATCGGGTATCCCCTCGAGACGGGGGAGAAAAAGAGTGGCGCGCCCGTAGGGATTCGAACCCCAAACCTTCTGATCCGTAGTCAGATGCTCTATCCAATTGAGCTACGGGCGCGCAGGTCGATCGGGGCAGGGATGCTACCTGACGACCCCCGGCGGGTCAAGAAACGAAAGCGGCACGCCGCAGCGTGCCGCCGTCCCTCCGCCCGGAGAGTGGAGGGAGGGGGAGGTTCAACGCATGCCCGGAAACAGGCGCATGCCCCTTCCGATGCCGCGCTCTCCGCCCGGAGTGCCCCCTCCGTAGCCCTGGGCCGGACCGAGCAGGTTGAGAAACTCCTCCGGCGTGTAGGTCTGGATTTCGGGCGCCACGTACCCCAAGTCGTCCTGGGGCCGATCCTGGCCCGTCTGACCATGCTCGGGGTTCCAACGAGTGTCCATTGCTTACCTTCCTTCCCGCGCCGTCTCGACGGCCGGCCGTATGGTCTGCGACTTCCCACCGGGGTCGGAGTGGAACGCTCTGCCCGACGTTTCACTCCCCCGGTTGCGATGCCTCTTGCGCGACCCAGGCGATGACCCCTTTGGCTTCCAGATCCGCGAGCGCCGTCTGAACGTCGTCCAGTACCCGCTCCCTGGGGATCCCGGGAAACATCGCCGAGATTTCGGCTGCAATCTCGGCGACGCCGTGGGTCCCATCGCATAGGTCCCAGATCCGCCGCGCCGTGGAGTTCAGGATGTGGACCAGCTTTCGCTCGTCGTCGCAGAGCATCAACTCGGCACCGAGGTCCATGAGCCTGAGATCCACGCGCGCCTGGGGCACTTTCATCGGGGCCACCTCCCATCCGCGCTGGCTTGGGGCCAGTGCGGCACGCCATCCAGCATAACAGGAAGGCTTGAGGACCCCGAGGGACAATCACCCCTGCGGGTCTGCCTGAAGAGGTACGGTGGCGCCGGGTCCGGGGCAAGTGAAAATGCGTCCAAATCGTGCCGGCGGGCCCCATGGCTTCCGGCGGCGGGCAGGCTGGGCTGTGCGAAAAAAAGTCTGTGGGGCGGCCCGGTGTTCAGCGCCTGGTCAGTCCGGCCCAGGGGGTGTCGGATTCGCGACAGGGTCCGCTCCGGGGGGGGGCTCCCGACCCCCTGTCGCCGTCCCCACGGGGGCACCTTCGGGAAAGCGGCATCGATCCGAGGATTCACGGGCCTGTCATGTGCGGCACGGACTTTGCCAGTATGCTTGTTCGGACGGTTCGGGGGACCGTCCACGGTGGGTGGGATTGTATGGAGAACGAGCACCCCAGGGGGTGAGGAGTGGTGAGGTTTCGAACACTGAAAAACAAGTTCCAACAATTACGGATAAGGCTGGAGCTTGACTTTCCGGCGTCCGCGCCGCATCCATCCCCGTGACGGCCGATGGGATCGGCCAGCGTTCGGGGATGATCAGGGGAGCCCGTCTCGTGGCGGAATGCAACGGCACCACGCCACAGCCGGCCAGAGGCGACAAGGAGTCAGGGGTGATGTCCCGGCTGTCGAGTTCTTTTTCCGTCCGGTTTCCTGTGGCAGCCAGCGTGCTGCTGGTGCTGGCCCTGGCCCCCGGCTGGTGGGGGGTGGCCGAGGAGCCGGGTACGGCTCCGGGCTACCGCATCGGCGCCGGCGACGTGCTGCTCGTCTTCATCTACGAAGAGAACAGCCGCGAGAGGGTCATCGTCCGCCCCGACGGCATGATCACCCTGCCGCTGGTCGGCGACGTTCCCGCGGCAGGCAAGACGCCCCAGGAAGTGGCCTCGGTCGTCGCCCAGGCCGTCTCGCGCTTCCAGAAGGAGCCGACGGTCACCGTGGCGGTGGAAGAAATCCACTCCTACCGCATCTACCTGCTCGGCAACCTGGGAGCCCAGCAGTCCCTCGAGTCGTCCACCCCCTTGCGGCTGCTGCAGGCCATTGCGGCCGCGGGCGGGCTCAACGAGTTCGCCAGCAAGAAGATTCTCGTGCTGCGGGACGAGAACGGGAAGCAAACCGTTCGCGAAGTGGACTACGACAAGATCATCAAGGGCAAGGCTCCCGACCAGAACATCTGGCTGCGCAGCGGCGACGTGGTGATCGCACGATGAGGAACGCTCTATCCGTGGCCCTGGCGCTCGCCGCCCCGCTGCTCCCGGTCCTGCCGGCCCGGGCCGCCGACGTGAGCTTCGATCCTGTATTCACGGTCTCCGCCGAGCGCAGCGACGACGTGCTGGCCTCCGCCGGGGGAGCCGGGCTGGCGGCGAATCAGTCCGATGTGGCCCTGACGATCGAGGCCCGGTTGGCCCTGCTGCGGCGCACACCGCGGGGAGAGATCAGCCTGGTCTATCATCCGCTCCACGAGGCCTACCAGGACTTCGACCAGCTGGACAACACCAGTCACCGCCTGCTGCTGGGCTGGACATCCCAGTTTTCCCGGCGCAGCGAGTGGGAGGCCTCGCTGGCCTACAGCCGTGTTGAGCGCCAGCGCGTGGATTTCGACAACCCCGGGCAGGACCTGGTCGTACTGCCCCGCACCACTCTCGACACCTTCGCCGCCACGGCCCAGTTGCGCCAGGCGGTGAGCCGGCGGTCCCGCCTGTTGCTCTACGGCTCGGTGGCGGGCAACCGGTACGACAGTGGTCAGACCACGGGCCTTCCCCTCGACGACGTGACCACCACCTCGGCCCAGGTCGGCTGGGAGTTCGATCTCGGTCCGCTGACCGTGCTCGGGGTCAGTTTCTACGGAAGTCGGCTCGACGAGGGCTTTCGGGGCGAGCGGGACGTGCTGCGCCTGCTCGGCGTCTACCGCCGCGCGACCGAGAACCGCAGCCTGACCTTCAGCGCGGGAGCCGCCAGGACGCTGATCAACGACCCCGGCCAGGGGGTGCCGGCCGATGCCCGGATCGACGAGCCGACGGACCTGGTCGGTTCCCTTTCCTGGCAGAAGACATTCCGTCGCCGCGGCCAGGTGCAGGTCGATCTCTACCGCGATGTGACCTCCTCCGGGGGTACGGGCGGCTCGTCGCTTTCGACCGGGGGCTTCCTGGCCCTCCGAACGCCCACCGGCCGCTGGTCCAGCTTCGCCCTTTTCGGCCGCTACGATCGGCGTGAGCCTCAGCAGGGCCAGGTCGCCGCTTTCGCGACCACGACGGTCTCCTACCGCGCCGAGTGGAGTGCCGCGTTCGGGCCCCGCTGGCACCTGGTGGCTGCCGGTGAGCGCTTCGACCAGAGTTCTGACGAACAACTCCTGGACAGGAACTACACGATCTGGAGCCTCGGGCTGCGCTACAGCCCGCTGGCGAGAGGCAGGTGAGCCCCGTGATGCAGCAGAATCCGCTGATCAAGGAATACCTCGACATCGCCTTTCGGCGGAAGTGGTGGATCGCCATTCCCGCCCTGGTGGGGGTCTTGTTCTCGATCGCGCTGTTTTTCCGCTTCGACAAGCTCTACCAGGCGAGTACCAAGGTCCAGATTCGCACGCAAACCATCTCCCGGCGCTTGCTCGAGTCGGTGATCGAAATCGACTACCGGGACCTGGTGACCCAGATCAACTCGCAGGTCACCTCCGAACGCTACATTCTCGAGCTGAACAACGCGCTGAACCTGGTGGGCACGCCCGGCGGACCGCGGGACCTCGACGAGCTGGCCAAGAAGCTCGACCGCCGGGTCGAACTGGACAGCAACCCTCGAGATCGCTACTTCACACTCAAGGTGACCTGGGAAGACCCGCGCATCGCGGCCGAGATCGCCAACGAGCTGGCCAACATCTATATCCGGCGCAACGAGGAGATCCGCAGCCAGATGGCGGGGGAAACCCTTTCCCAGCTCCGGGCCAAGCGGGAGGACATCGAGCGGCGGCTCAACGCGGTGCGGGAGACGATCCAGCAGTTCCGCTCCGATCACAAGTTCGAGCTGGAGTCCTATCAGGGGACCAACGAGCAGCGCCTCGAACGCAACACCGCCGAGATCGACCAGGTGTTGCGGGACATCCGCAGCCACGAGGACGAGATCAAGCGCCTCGAGTTGCGTCTCTCCGCCCTCGATGCCGACCCCACCACCGCGGCGACCCGCGATCCGCTGATCGACGAGTTGCAGCGCTTGCGTTCCCAGCGTGCCGAGCTGATCGGCCAGGGCAAGACCGAAGCCCACCCCCGGGTCAAGGCCCTGAGCGAATCGATCCGCAACATCGAGCAGCAACTCGAGGGACGCAGCGAGTCCGGCGGAGGCATCGGCGCCACCGAGCTGGCGCGGAGGGAACACGAGCAGGAGATCGCCCGCCGCCGGGCGGAAATCGCCGCGCTGCGGGCCAAGCGGGCTCAGCTCGAGCGGGAGAACGAAGAGATACGGGGCCGGCTCGAGCGGACCCCCGATCGCCAGAACGAACTCAATCGCTTCGTGCAGCAGGAGCAGAACCTGGCCGTGCTCTACGAGGACGCCTACTCCAAGGAGCTGGCGGCTCTCGAAGGGGCCGACGTGGAAGAGTTCCAGGCCGGTGAACGCTTCGAGACCCTCAACTACGCCCGGCCGCCCTCCAAGCCGTTCTGGCCCGATTTGCGGCTTTTCCTCGTGATGGGCCTGGCGGTGGGCGGTGGCCTGGGGGTGGGCCTGGTGCTGCTGCTGGAGGTCTTCGACCAGTCTTTCAAGAGTGAGGAACAGCTCGCTGCGGCGATCGACCTGCCTATCCTGGCGGTGGTGCCGGATCTCAACCGGGCCGCCGATCGCCTGCGCGCCCAGCGGGGCAAGACGCGGGTTCGGAGGAGGGCCGGATGAAGTCGCGATCCAAGCCGAATGTCCACGGTCCCGATTCGCGGTCCGGCGGCCGGGTCGTCACCACGTCCCCGTCGTCACGCCGGGCGCCGCGGGACCTGGCCCCCAATCCCCTGCTGCTTCCCCTGGTCGATCCCCGCTCGCCGATCACCGAACGCTATCGGCGGATGATGACCCACATCGACCACCTGGGGGCGCGGGACGATCACCCCTACCGGGTGATCGTCATGGCCTCGTCCCGCGAGGCGGAGGGCAAGACCCTCACCGCGATGAACCTGGCCCTCGCCCTGGCCGAAGACCGGGACCGCAAGGTGCTGCTGATGGACGTCGACCTGCACCGTCCCCGGGTGCATCACTTCCTGCTGAGCAAGCCCAAGCTGGGATGGATGGACGTCTTCGAGGATCGGGCGGAACTCGATGCGGCGCTGGTCAGTCTCAACCAGACCCGGCTGCGCATGCTGCCTGCCGGTCGGCCCCCGGACAAACCCGCCGAGGTGATCAAGTCCGAGCGTTTCCGGCGGCTGTTGCGGCAGCTCCGGGATCGTTTCGACGCCATCGTCCTCGATGCGCCCCCGCTGATGCGTTTCGTCGATGCGAACATTCTCAATTCCTATGCCGACGGGCTGGTCTTCGTGATCCGGGCCGGCCTGACGTCGCGGCAGATCGTGCGTAAGGCCCTGGCCCAGATCACCAGCGGCAAGGTGATTGGCGTGGTGCTCAACGACGTGCGCTACACCCTGGTGGATCGGTACTACTACCGCTATGACGAGTATGGTGGGAGTTACTACGACCGTGGCGATGATTGAAACCATCCACCGCTCTTTGCGGGTGGTCGCCATCGGTGGCGGCACCGGGCTTCCCGTGGTGCTCAGGGGGTTCAAGCCCTTGCTCCAGGGGCTCGAGGACTTTGCGCCCGACCGCCTGGCCGCCGTGGTTACGGTGACTGACGACGGCGGCTCTTCGGGCCGACTGCGCGACGAACTGGGAATGATCCCACCCGGGGACATTCGCAACTGCCTGGTGGCGCTCTCCCACAACGAACCGCTGATGGCCAGGCTTTTCCAGGCGCGCTACCGAAGCGGAGGCGATCTCAACGGTCACAACGCCGGCAACCTGATCCTCGCCGCCCTGGCCCAGGAGGAGAACGGCAACGTCTTGCGGGCGATCCGCCTGGCCAGCGAGGTACTCAACATTCACGGCGAGGTCTACCCCTCGTCCCTGGCCAGCGTCCACCTGGTGGCCACCTTGCAGGACGGTCGCACCGTGGAGGGCGAGTCGAAGATCGCCGGTCACGGTGGCGCGGTGTCGCGGATCCGGCTCGAGCCCGATGCCCCGCCGGTGACCGAGGGGGTGGTCGAGATCATCGAGCGGGCGGACGTGGTGGTCTTCGGACCCGGATCCCTCTACACGAGCATCATCCCCAACCTGCTGATTCCCGATTTGCAGCGGGCCGTGCGACGCACGGGGGCCTTTCGCGTCCTGGTGGTCAACGCCATGACCGAACCGGGAGAGACCGGTGCGTTCTCCGTGGCGGATCATGTTCGGGCCGTTCACGAACATGCGGGAGGCGACATCATCGACGCGGTGCTCGTGGCCGCGGATCCGATTCCGGAGTCCGTTCTCGATCGCTACCGGCGCGAGGGGGCGGCGCGGGTGGACCCGAACGACGAGGTCGTCGATTCCCTGGTGCCGATGGTGGTGCGCCGGGAAGTTCTGGAGATCACGCCCAAGGTGCGGCATGACCCCCTGCTGACTGCGGGGGGGATTCTTGCGGCCTGGAATGGCTGGAAAGGCCGGGCGGGCAATCGGGCGGCAGCGGCGCGGCGGGTCGCCGGCGCGGAGGGATGACAGTGGTACGGCAGAGGCTGAGAAGTATCTGGATCGCCCCGCTCAAGGTGGGAGCCGACGCTCTGGCCATCGCTGCGGCCCTGGCCACGGCCTATCTCTTCCGCTTCGGGGAGAACCTGCCCGACGAGCAGCTTCAGCTCATGCTGAAATACGGGCCGTGGGTGCTGCTGATCAAGCTGCTGGTCTTCGCTTTCTTCGGCAACTACGCCACTGTCTGGCGTTACGCTTCGATCAACGACCTGCTGCGCCTGGCGCGCTCGACCGTCGCGGCCTCGCTGGTTCTCGTGGCTTTCCTCTACGTGATTTCTCTCGAGATTCCCCGCGGAGTGGTGACGCTCGACGGTGTGCTCACGCTGGCCTTTTGCGGTTTCGTCCGACTCGTGCCGCGCCTGGCCCAGGAGCGGGTCAACCCGACCATGCTGGCCAGCTTGCCAGCTCCGCTGCGTGCGCTGTTCACCTCCCGGCGTTCGACCGAGCGTCGCATCCTCATCGTCGGCGCCGGAGACGCCGGGGAGAGCCTGGTGCGGGAGATGTGCCGCAAAGGGCAGCTCGGCTACCTGCCGGTGGGCTTCGTCGACGACAACCCGTCCAAGAAGGGCATGCGGATCCATGGCGTCAAGGTTCGCGGCACCCGGGAGGACATTCCCCGGCTGGTGGCCCAGCACGACGTGGACGAGATCCTGATCGCCATCCCTTCGGCTTCCGCCGAGGAAATCCGTCCCCTGGTGGATATCTGCCGCTGGACCGGCGTGAAGCTGAAGATCCTCCCCGACCTGGCGAGCCTGGTCAACGGTCCGCCCCGCCTGTCCGACGTGCGCGAACTGCGTATCGAGGACCTGCTGGGCCGCCCGAAGATCGAGCTCGATGCGGAGGGGGTCAGTGCTTACGTCAAGGGCAAGCGGGTGCTGATCACCGGTGCGGGCGGGTCGATCGGTTCAGAGCTTTGCCGCCAGCTGCTGCGCTTCGGACCCAGCGAGCTGCATCTCTTCGGCCGGGGAGAGAACAGCATCTACGCCATCTACCAGGAGCTGGTGCCCCGGCGCGGCGAGACGAAGATCGGCGAGATCATCGGCGACGTGATCAACAAGAAGAAGCTGATCGGCATCTTCGAGAGGATTCGGCCTGAAATCGTCTTCCACGCCGGCGCCGACAAGCATGTGCCGCTGATGGAACTCAACCCGGACGAGGCCGTGCTGAACAACATTCTCGGTACGCGAAACGTGATCGAGATCTGCGACGACTTCGGTGTCGAACGGCTGGTTTGCATCTCCACGGACAAGGCGGTCAACCCCACCAGCATCATGGGCTGCTGCAAGCGGGTGGCCGAACTCTACGTCCGTTCGCCGCGCTTTACCAAGACCATCGTCACCGCGGTGCGCTTCGGCAATGTGCTGGGCTCCCGTGGATCCGTGATCCCCCTCTTCCAGCAGCAGATCGAGCGCGGTGGGCCGGTGACGGTGACCCACAAGGAGGTCAAGCGCTACTTCATGACCATTCCCGAAGCCGTGGCCCTGGTCATTCAGGCCGGTGCGATGGCCGTGGGCAAGGAGATCTTCGTGCTGGACATGGGAGAGCCCGTGTTGATCGACGATCTCGCCCGGCGCGTCATCCGCCTTTCGGGGCTCGAGCCGGACAAGGACATCATGATCAAATATAGCGGGTTGCGTCCCGGCGAGAAGCTCGACGAGGAGCTGGTCGGTCTCGGGGAAGACCGGGAACCGACTGCGCACCAGAAGATCTTCAAGGTCCGCATCAACCGCAGCATGGATGACGGGGAACTCGACGCCAGCGTGCGAGAGCTGATCCGGCAGGCGGTGGAGATGGATGATCTGGGCATCAGGGCGACGCTGAAGAAGATCGTTCCGGAATACCGTCCCTATCTGCCTCCCGAGGTCCAGAGCTGGACCGCAAAGAAGTCGTGAGCGCCAGGAGACGCCGATGATGCGAGCGATCGACAAGGCCAAGCATCCAGGGCGCGAGCTGCAAGGCGCGCAGCAGGCGCTTGGCCATCGCCAGGCCCCGGTGGGCCGGACCCTTGCCCATCGCAGCCAGGCGGTGACGCTCGAATCGAGGGCGCAACAGGACTTCGCAGGCCCACCGAGCCTTGTGCTCGGTGAGGAAGAGGCGTACCGCCTGGGGGGCCAGTGGCCGGCCGGCCGGCGGCAGTCCCAGTGGAAAGCCCGCCACGCCGAGCCGGGGCAGGGGATGCAGTTCCCGGGCGGGGGGCGACGGCAGCGGGGTGTCGAGCAGTTCGCGACACATCCAGAAGGCCAGGCGGCGTGCCCGGTCGAGGCCCGCACGACGGCATTGCGCTTCGAGCCATTCCAGGTCGAGTCCCGCCGGGCGACGGGCCAGGCGATCGAGGTCGACCAGGCGCTTGAGTTCGGTAAAGCCGCTGCGCATCAGGTTGAGCACGCAGTGCAGCGCCTGGGCCTCGGGTCGGGGAACCGGAAAGCCGGGTCCGTGGTCGGGGCTCTCGAGCAGCAACGCCGGATCCACCGTGTAGAGCGCGTCGGGGCGGGCCAGGGCCCAGTGCAGCTCGAGTCGAGGTCGACCCGGGCCCTCGAGGATCAGGTGGAAGTGGTGCCGGCGATAGAGCGCATCGAGTTCCGGCCGCAGCCGGCTGTAGCCCAGCCCCTCGGCGCAGGCCAGAGCTTCGTCGAGGGCCTCCGGGGGCACCAGCAGGTCCAGGTCGCGGAAGGAGCGGTCTTCAGGCTTGACGTAGAGGGTGCGGGCCAGCCCGACCCCCTTGAGAACCACGGCGGGAATGCTCCGCGCGGCGAGGGCGTCGCTGACCCGCTGGGCTTCGATGAAAAAGAAACCATGATGGCGCGCCAGGCGGGCGAGGTAGGCCTGGAGTTCGGCGCGCCATGGAGTTCCGGCCTCCGCGGCGTCCAGCACGCGGCGGGCGGCCAGGCCCAGAACATCCACGTCTCGAGCAAGCTCGAGCGGGGCGGTCCACTGCCCGGATCGAAGACCCGTGGCGTTCGTCTGCTCCTGGCGGACCAGGAGGAGCAGGCGGAAGGCTGCGTCGATGTCCAAGGCAGTGGGGCCTCCCTGAGCGAGTGTTCCCTTATAGCACGACACATCAACCAGGTAACCCGGTCCGGCCTTCCGCCGGTCCGGCACAACAGGAGAAGAAACCATGGCCTCCGAGATGATTGAACGCGACGACGAGATCCTCACCAGCCGGGAGGCACAGGAGTTCCTGAAAATCGGCCGCACCAAGCTCTGGGAGCTGACCAAGAGCAAGCAGCTTCCGGCCTACAGGGTCGGATCGGGGCGGACTTCCTCGTTGCGCTACAAGAAGTCCGAACTGCTGGAGTGGTTGGAGAAGAACCGGGTCCAGGCCTGATGCTGTCCGGGACGGCGTGCCGGTCCTGTCGCTTCCGCCCGACGGGACCGGCTCCGCCCTCCGGCTTTCATCGGGGAAAGGAATCCCTGTGATTCGAATCGGGATCATCGGTGCCGGGGCGTGGGGTCGAAACCACGTCCGTACCTTCGCGGCGATGGAAGGGGTCAGCCTTGTCGGTGTGGCCGATGCCCGCCGGGACGTGCGCGAAAAACTCGAGCGCTCCCTGCCGGGGTTGACCACCTACGAGACAGCCTCTTCCTTGCTGGACTCCTCCGGGGTCGACGCGGTGGTGATTGCCACTCCCTCGCCGACTCACGCCGACCTGGGCTGTCTCGCGCTCCAGGCCGGTAAGCACGTCCTCGTCGAAAAACCGCTCGCCCTGACCTCCGCCGATGCGCGGCGCATGGTCGGCGAGGCGGAAAAGGCGGGGAAGGTGCTGATGGTCGGGCACCTGCTGCTCTACCATTCCGCCGTTCTCTATCTCCGCCGGCTCGTCGACGATGGCGAGTTGGGGGATCCTCTTTACCTCTACTGCGAGAGGGTCAATCTGGGCGTGATTCGCAAGACGGAAAATGCCCTGTGGTCCCTCGCGCCCCACGATTTTTCCGTGGCCGGATTCCTGCTCTCGGGCCGCCCGACCGACGTGACGGCCAGGGGCGCGGCCTACCTGCAGGATGGCATCCACGATGTGGTCTTCGCCAACCTGCGCTTCGACGGCGGCCAGATGGCCAACGTCCACGTCTCCTGGCTCGATCCCCACAAGTCGCGCCGCATGGTGCTCGTCGGCAGCCGCAAGATGGCCGTCTTCGATGATATGGCGGGGCCCGAGAAGGTGCGGATCTACGACAAGAGCGCCACCCTCTCGCCGCGGGCGGTGGGCTACGAGGAATTCCTCGCGGTCCGCAGCGGGGACATCCTCATCCCCAAGGTTCCGATGGTCGAGCCGCTGCGCCAGGAAGCGGAGCACTTTTGCGAGTGCGTCCGTGAGGGGAAGACACCCCGCAGCGACGGCCGCAACGGGCTGATGGTGGTCGAGATGCTCGAAGCCGCCCAGGAATCCCTCGAGGCCGGGGGAGCGCCGATGACGCTCTCTTCCGGCATGGAGGCCAGTCATGACGGATAAGCTCCAGGCCGCTCCGGCGGCCCAAGGATTCGGGCTCTGCCTGGTGCACCCCGAAGCCCGGGTGGCGGAAAGCGCCGACCTGGGACCGGGAACCGTGGTTCACCAGGGGGTTTCCATCGGTGCGGGCTGCCGCATCGGCGCCTACGTGGTGATCCATCCCGGTACGGTCATCGGCGAGAACGTGCGTATCGATGACCATGCGGTGCTGGGCAAGCTGCCGATGAAGGCCGCCGCCTCGGCCATCACCAGCGAGCAGCAGCTCGAAGCCCTCGAGGTGGGCGACGACTGCCTGATCGGCGCCGGGGTGATCGTCTACCGCGGCGCGAAGATCGCCGGGAAGGTGATGCTCGCCGACCAGGCCACCGTCCGAGAAGACGTGACCATCGGTGCGATGACCATCATCGGTCGCGGTGTGACAGTGGAGAACAAGGTCTCCATCGGCCGCCGCTGCAAGATCGAAACCGAGGCCTACATCACGGCTCTCTCCTCCATCGGCGATGGCTGCTTCATCGCGCCGGAGGTCAGCTTCACCAATGACAACTTCCTCGGCCGCACCCGGGAGCGTTTCAAGTACCACAAGGGGGTGACCCTCGAACGGGGGGCGCGGATCGGCGCCAATGCCACCTTCCTGCCCGGCATCACCGTCGGTGCCGATGCCCTGGTGGCGGCCGGTTCCACGGTGACCCGGGACGTTCCCGCAGGCAAGATCGTACTCGGTGCACCGGCCAAGGTGCTGCGGGACGTGCCGCCGGAGCAATGGCTGGACAACCAGGACTGGACTGTCTGAACGATGTGCGGAATCGCGGGCATCTGGAACCGGCGTGATGGAGAGCCGGTGGGGCGTGGCACCCTCGCCGCCATGGCGGGGGCGCTGCGTCATCGCGGACCGGATGAATTCGGCGGCTACGTCGATGGATCCGTGGGCCTGTCCCACGCCCGCCTGTCGATCATCGATCTTTCCGCGGGCGGCCAGCCCATGGGCAACGACGACGCTTCGGTGTGGTTGACCTACAACGGGGAGATCTACAACTATCTCGAGCTGCGCGAGCGCCTCGAGGGCCTGGGTTGGGTCTTCAGGACCCGCTCCGACACGGAGGTCCTGCTGCGGGCCTACGAGCAGTGGCCCGAGGACTTCCTCGATCACCTCAACGGCAATTTCGCCTTCGGCCTGTGGGACGCGCGCCGTCGCCGGTTGCTGTTGGCCCGGGATCGCATGGGTATCCGCCCCCTGTTCTGGAGCGAGCGGGACGGCGCGCTGCTCTTCGCCTCGGAGATCAAGGCCCTGTTCGCCGCCGGCGTCGAGCCTCGTTTCGACCCCCGCGGCCTGGACCAGGTCTTCGTGGCCTGGACCACGGTCGCGCCCCGGACGGTGGTGGAAGGTGTCAACGAGTTGCCGCCCGGCCATCTGCTGGTGGCCACGGCGGAGGGCGAACCCGTGGTGCGCGCCTATTGGGACCTGCCGCCGCCGCCGGTGGTGGAGGAGCGACTGAGCGACCCGCGTCGGGCGGCCCGCGAACTCCGTGAGCTTCTCGAAGACTCCGTCCGCCTGCGTCTGCGGGCGGACGTCACTGTCGGGGCCTATCTTTCGGGGGGGCTCGATTCCACCATTGCGACGGCCCTCGTGCGCACGGTCACGGACACGCCCCTCGAGACCTACTCGATCGTCTTCACCGACGCCGAATTCGACGAGCGGGCCGAGCAGCGCCAGGCGGTCGAGGCTCTGGGCACCGAGCACTTCCAGGTGGAGGTGGACTACGAGGCGATCGCCCGGGCCTTCGAGCAGGTGGTGTTCATGGCCGAGAAGCCGATTCTGCGCACCGCCCCGGTGCCGCTCTTCCTCCTCTCGGGCCTGGTGCGCGGACGCTCACGCAAGGTCGTGTTGACCGGCGAGGGCGCCGATGAGCTGTTCGGCGGCTACGACATTTTCAAGGAAACCAAGATCCGGGCCTGGTGGGGACGCCGTCCCGAGTCCCGGCTGCGGCCCCGTCTGCTGCACAAGCTCTATCCTTTCGCTCCCGGCGCTTCGGGTCGCGCGGCCGCCTTCTTCGAGGCCTTCTACCGGGAGGGTATCGAAAACGCGGCCGATCCCGGCTTTTCCCATCGGCCCACGTGGCGCAATGGAGTCAAGAATCGCGGATTCTTCTCGCCGCGGATGCGGGAGGTTTTGAAAGGTCACGACGTGCCCGGCGGCATTCTCGAGCGTTTTGCAGCGGCCCTGGCCGAGCGGGACCCGCTGGCGCGGGCCGAATACCTCGAGGCGCGGGTGTTTCTCGCCGGCCACCTGCTCTCTTCCCAGGGCGACCGGATGAGTCTCGGCCACAGCGTCGAGGGACGCTATCCCTTCCTCGATCATCGCATCGTGGAGTGGAGTGCTCGTCTCGACCCGCGGCTGAAGCTGCGTGGGTTGCAGGAAAAGTGGATCCTCAGGCAGGCCCACGCGGATCTGCTGCCCGAGTCTCTTCTGCGGCGTCACAAGCGGCCCTACATCGCCCCCAATACACGGACGTTTCGCGACGGTTTCGGCCGCAGGCTGGCCGAGGAACTGCTTTCGGAGGAGGCTGTACTCCGGGAAGGGCTGTTCGATCCCGGTCGCCTGGCGCGCCTGCGGGCCAAGGCCTTTTCGCCGACGCCTCTCGGCGAGCGTGAGACCATGGCGTTGGTGGGCGTGCTCAGCACTCACTCCCTGGCCCGCACCTGGCGCCGGTGGCGGCCCGATCCCGTTCCCGCCGAGGACTTTCACATGCGCGGCCTGAGCACCGAGGAAAAGCAAGCATGAAAGAGCCCGAAGTCATGCCCCGCCGTCGTTTCCTGGAACTTGCCGGCCTCTCCCTGGCCGCCGGCGCCTGCTCGAGAGGCGCGGGGAAGGAGGCGGCTCCGGCGCCCGGTCCGGTACCGGCCGCCAGTCAGCGGGTGGTGCTGGCCCGCAGGGGCTCGCCGGAGGACAACGCCCGGGCCGTCCTCGACGGGTGGGGCGGCGTCGAATCGCTGATCGGTCCGGAGGACCTGGTGCTGTTCAAGGTCAACGCCCAGTGGTACGCCCAGGGGATGACCAATACCGATGTGCTGGCGGAACTGATCCGTGCCGTGCTCGATCGTCCCGGCGGCTTCTCCGGTGAGATCGTTCTGGCCGACAATCACCACTACCGCCAGGACCTGTCGCGGGGCTGGACCACCGACAGGCCCAACGGCCGGATGAACTACCTGGCCCTGGTGCGCTCTTTCCAAGAGCAGGGGCACGAGCGGGTGGGTCATGTCCAGTGGCACGATGCGGGCGAGAACCCCGAGCCCTGGCAGGGGGACGCAGGTGGTGGCCGTCGCCTCGACGGTCCGGAAGGCGATGGTTACCGCTGGTGGCTCGAGGAGTACCACACGACCCCCGCCGGCAGTCGCTGCGCGATGACCTGGCCGGTGTTCACCTCACCTTTTTTCGGTGAAACCGTGGATCTGCGGGATGGCATCCACCGCGACGGCAAGCCCACCGGCCGGCCGCTGAAGATGATCAACATCTCTTCGATCAATCACCATTCCCGCTATGCAGGGGTCACCGCCTCGATCAAGAACCTGATGGGGGTGGTGGACATGACCTGCGGGTTTCAGGGTCCCGAGCCCGCGGGTTTCTTCAATACCCACTACATCGGCATGCGGCCCTCCCACGCCACCTGGCGCTGGGCGAAGAAAACGGGCGGGGTGGCCGGGCGGCTGATCCGGCGCGTGTTGCCCGAGGAGAAGGCCATCGACTTCGAGCACACCGGCGGCGCCCTGGGGCACTGGATGAAGACCGTGCGCCGGCCCGACCTGCACATCGTCACCGCCGAGTGGGTCGGCTTCGGCTCGCGCACTCTCGAGGCCTACTCGGCCCGCCCCGGGGTGGTGCTGGCGTCGGACGACCCGGTGACCCTCGATGCGGTGGCGGCCCGGGATGTCCTCCTGCCGGCAACCCGCCAGGCCGGGGAGCGGGGGGCGCCCTTCCTGCGCTTCAACGACCCCGACCGTGCCGAAGGTCCCTTTCACAAGTTCCTCGAGGAGGCGCGGCGGAAGGTGGGTGGCACCCTGGCGCCCGGCGACGCGCAAGTCGAGAGGATGACCTGAAACGATGCGAATCCTGTACTTCGTGCAGTACTTCAACAGGCCCCACGAGCCGGGAGGTTCCCGGGCCTACCAGTTCGCCCGGGCCTGGGTCCGCGAGGGCCACCAGGTCACCGTGATCACCGGCGCGGTGAACCACAAGACTCTCGCCGTGCCGGAGAACTACCGTGGCCGGCTGGTGGTGCGGGAAGAGGTCGAAGGCATCCGCTTGTTGCGGGTCTGGTCCTACGCGGGCATTCGGGGCTCGTTTCGCAAGCGCCTGCTGAATTTCCTCTCATACGCCCTGACGGCGGCGTTGGTGGGCTGGGTGCGTGGCGGCCCCGCCGATGTGATTTTCGCCTCCTCGACTCCCCTGACGGTGGGGCTGCCCGGCTGGTTCAACGCCTTGGTACGGCGCCGCCCCTGGGTCTTCGAGGTGCGCGACCTGTGGCCCCAATCGGCGGTGGTCGCCGGCGTCCTCTCCGGCAGGGCCTTGCCGGTGCGGCTGGCCGCCTGGCTGTCCCGCCGTTTCTACCGTTCCGCGGCGCGCATCGTGGCGGTGACGCGGGGTATCGTCCAGGGACTGGTGGACGAGGGCGTCGCCTCCGAGAAGATTCTGCTGGTGCCCAATGGTGTGGACGACTGGATGCTGGAGGCGGCGGAAAGTCCCGTGGAGGTCGAAGACTCACCGCTGAAAGTCGTCTACTGCGGTGCCCTGGGCCGGATGAACAGCCTGCCCCAGATCCTCGACGCTGCCGCGCACCTGCGTAACGAGCCCGTGGAGATCATCTTCATCGGAGACGGTGACGAGCGCCGGCAGCTCGAGGAGCGGGTGCGCCGGGAGGGACTCGACGGGGTGCATTTCGTCGACGCCCTGTCCAAGCGGGAGGCCTTCGAGCGCCTGCGCCGGGCGGGAGCCCTGGTGGTCACCACCTGGGACGTGGACTTCCAGAGGATGGTGTTGGCCAACAAGCTTTTCGACTACCTGGCGGCCGGTCGGCCGGTGATCGTCGCCGCGGCCGGCGAAATGGCCGACCTGGTCGAAGAAGCCCGCTGCGGCTTCGTCGTGCCGCCGGAGAAGCCCGAAGCACTGGCCGAGGCGATGGTGCGGATGGCCGCTCTCGACGAGGGCGAGCGCCGGGCGATGGGCGCGGCGGGTCGGCGCTACATTCTCGAGCGCTACCAGCGGCGGGACCTGGCCTGGAAGGTGCTCAAAAGCTTCGAAGAGATCACCGGCGGACCGGCCGCCGGTGACTCCACCTCGGGAGCCGCCGGCCCCTCCTGTCTGTTGCGGGAGGTCGGTCGTGAGTAACGATCGCGTGGTCTTGCCTTGGGGCGCCTGGATCGAGGAGCGGCGGATCGAGTTGCCGTTGCCCGCCGGCTGGAGCGTGGACACCGCGGAGATCGATGGTGGCGCCACGGGGCCGTCCCTGGTCCAGGCGCTGGAGGCTCCTGTCGATGCGCCGAGCGTCGAGGCACTCGCGGGGCGGGGCAAGACGGCGGCGATCGCCGTGGAAGACATCACCCGGCCCGCGGCGGCCGGGGAAGTGCTCGACGCCCTGCTCGATCGCCTCGCCGAGGGCGGTATCCCCGCCGACCGCGTCAAGGTGATCGTGGCCCTCGGCGGTCACGGCCCGATGCATCGCCACGAACTGCAACTCAAGCTGGGCGAGCGGGTGATGCGCGAATGCGACGTGTGGAACCATCACCCCTACGAAAACCTGGTGGATCTGGGCACCTCCAAGGGCGGCCTGCCGATTCACATCAACCGTAACTTCGCCGAGGCCGACGTACGCCTGGCGGTGGGGTCGGTGGTGCCGCACCCCTACGCGGGTTTCGGCGGCGGAGGCAAGATCGTCCTGCCCGGGCTGGCCGGCATCGAAACCCTCGAGATGAACCACCGCCCGGCGGTGACCGGGCTGTCCGGCGCGGGCCTGGGCGTGGTGGAAGGCAACCGGGCCCGGGCGGAGATGGAAGAGATCGCCCTGGCCGCCGGCTTGCAGGCCGTGGTCAACATCGTTCCCGGCGCCGACCGCAAGGCCCGGGGCTTTTTCTACGGTCACCCGGTGGCGGCCCACCGCAAGGCGGTGGAACTCGCGCGGCGGGTGTTTCGTACACCCGTGCGTCCCGGTGCCGAGGCCGTGCTGCTCAATGCCTACCCCAAGGATGCCGAGCTGCTGCAGGTGGGCAACGCCTTCAACGCCTACCGGACCTGTCCCGAGCCTCCCGCCCGGCAAGGAGGGACGGTGATCGTGGCGGCGGCCTGCCCCTTCGGCCGCGGCTATCACAGCGTCCACGGGCCCGGAGGGCGCATCTACCGGGAGCCCGTCCCCCGACCCTACCTGGAAGGCCGGCGGCTGATCGTCTATGCCCCCTTGCTCTCCCGGCACGATGTCCTCAAATCATTCTGGGAGGGCTATGAGCACGCTCGGGATTGGCCGAGCGTCTGCCGGCGGCTCGAGGAGAGCCACCCCGGGGGCGGACGGATGCTGGTCTTTCCCACCGCGCCCCTGGCGTTGCCCTTCGTCGAGGAGGAGAAATCGTGAGCGGGTTGCCCTACGCGATGGAAGGAGTCCAGGGGCCGAAACCGGGCTGGTACGTGCGCTTCGGCAAGCGCGTCCTCGATCTGTCGATCTCGGCCGTGGTGTTGCTGTTGGCCGGTCCGCTGATGCTGCTGATCGCCCTGCTGATCAAGCTGGAGGACGGCGGCAGCGTGCTCTACCGGCAGCAGCGCATCGGCTACATGGGTCGGCCCTTCCAGTTGACCAAGTTCCGCTCCATGTGCACCGGCGCCGAGCACAAGGGGGCGGGGATCCTGGTGGAGAAGAACGACGCGCGGATCACCCGCGTCGGCAAGATCATCCGCAAGCTCAGCCTCGACGAGCTGACCCAGGTCTTCGACGTGGTCCGCGGGGCGATGAGCATCGTCGGGCCCCGGCCGGGGCTGGCCTACCAGGCCGAACTCTACGACGAGTTTCAGCGCCGCCGGCTCACGGTGCGGCCGGGGATCACCGGCTGGGCCCAGGTCAACGGCCGCAATTCCATCCCCTGGCCCGAGCGCATCCGCCTCGACGTGGAGTACATCGACCGCATGAGCCTGTGGATGGACATCAAGATCATCCTCAAGACCCTGCCCTCGGTGCTGACCGCCTCGAACATGATTGCCGACGCCGACTACTGGAAAGGTCGCCGCCGCCGGCTGGAGGCCGAGGCGGAGGCCGCCGAAAAAACCGCTCCCGCTCCCGCGGAGTCCGTGGAGAAGTCATGAGCGGCAAGCTGGTCATCGTGGGTGCCGGCGGCCATGGCAAGGGCACTCTGGAGATCCTGCGGGCCCGCCGGGCCGCGGGCCTCGACGTTCCCGAAGTGATCGGCTTTGTCGATGACGGGCCGGCCGCTACCGGGCCCGTCGCCGGCCTGCCCCTGCTCGGCCCCACCGCGTGGCTCGTCGAGCGGGCCGGAACCGATCCGCTCTGGGGCATCCTGGCCCTGGCCGCTCCCGGGGCCAAGCGTCGTCTCGACGAGCGTTTGTCGGCCGGGGGAGTTCGGTGGGCAACGGCGGTGCATCCGTCGGTGATCACCGCCGCCGGTGTGCACATCGAAGAGGGCGCCATCGTGGGCGCCGGTGTGGTGGTGGCCTACGACACCCGCATCGGCCGCCACACCACCGTGAACCTCAACGCCACCGTGGGCCACGATTGCCGGATCGGTGACTACTCCACCGTGGCCCCGGGAGTGAACATAACGGGCCATGTGAGCCTGGGGCAGGGAGTCGAGGTGCAGACCAACGCCACCATCGTGCCGGGATTGACCCTGGGCGACGGTGCGCGGATCGGCCCGGGCAGCGTGATCCTGCGGGATGTGGGGCCGGGGGAATTCTATTTCGGCAATCCGGCCCGCAAGATGCCGGAGAATTTGCGATGAGGCGCCCCAGCCCGCGACAGGTCACCGGTGCGGCGGGCCTGGTTCTCGCAGGCGTGGGGACCGTGGGTCTGGCTGCCGGGGGAGGTGTCCCCGCGGCCGCGGCGCTGGGGCTCGGCGTGGTGGCGGCCCAGGCCCTGCTGCTCGACACCAGGCCGGTGAAGACCCCGGTGGTGATGCTCCATTCGGTTTCCGGTTTCCGGGCCGACCGTCCCGAGACTTTCAGCGTCTGGTGTCCCCCCGAGCACTTCGAGAATTATCTCAAGTACCTCAAGTGGCGCGGCTACACCACGATCACCCTGGACCAGCTGTACCGCCACCTGAGCGCAGGCGAGGCCTTGCCCGAGCGGCCCATCGTTCTGACCTTCGACGACGGCTACCTGGACAACTGGGTCTACGCCGCCCCGCTGCTCGAGAAATACGGCTTTACGGGAACGGTCTTCGTGCCCACCGATTTCATTCAGCCCGGTGAGACCGTCCGGCCCACCCTGCGGGAAGTCTGGTCGGGGGAGGTTCGCGAGGAGGAACTGGAGGTCTACGGCTATCTCAACCGGGCGGAGATTCGCGCGCTGTCGGCCAGCGGCCTGCTCGACGTGCAATCTCACGGCCGGACTCACACCTGGGTTCCGGTGACGGACGAGATCATCGATTTCCACCGCCCGGGCTTGCCTCTCAGGCAGTTGCGTTGGAATTGGTGGAACGCCTTTCCCGAGCGCAAGCCTTTCTGGTTCCAGCAGATCGACCATCACGATCTACCCTGGGGCCAGCCGGTGTACCGCAGCGACTTGCGGTTGGCCCGTCCCGAGTTCCGGGTCGACACCACCCTGCCCTCGGTGCTGACCGACTTCGTCGCCCGCCAGGGCGGCGAACGGTTCTTCGACGAGCCTCGTTGGCGTGATTACCTGGAAGAGGTGGTCACGGCTCATCGACAGCAGGCGCCGCCCCCCGCGGGCCAGGTAGACGAACAGGCCTTCCGTGAGGTGCTGCGGGACGAGTTGGAGGGATCGCGGAAGATCCTCGAGGATCTGACCGGCCGGGAAGTGCGTTTCATGTGCTGGCCCAATGGCGGTACATGTCCCCAGGCCTTCGCCATGCTCGAGGCGTGCGGTTACAAGGCCGCCACACTGCCTTCGCGGATGAAGCAGCCGCGGAATTTCGCCGGCACCGATCCTGCCCGTATCGGTCGCGTCTCGGCCACGTCCTTCTTTCGCGAGGCCCGCGCCGCGCTGCCGTGGATCGCTTCGTTCGCCATGAAGATCGAGCGCAACCGAGGCAACCTCTACATGGAAGTACCGATCAAGGCGATCTGGTTCTATCGCCGCTTCATCAGACCCGCCCGGCGTACGCCGCCGGGAGCGGAAGGCTGAGCCATGCATCCGAAGTTGGTGGGTCTCGTCGATCGTGCCATCGCCTGGAAGACTTCGCGCCGCTATCACGAGTATCTGGCCGAGTTCCGGGAGATGGATGGATGGAGCCGGGAGAAGCTGCTGGCCTGGCGTTGGAAGCGTTTGCAGGACCTGGTGCGCCACGCCTACGAAACCACGACCCACTGGAAGGAAGTGCTCGATGGACTGGGGGCGCGGCCCGAGGACTTCACCGCACCCGAGCACCTGCGGCTGTTGCCCCCGATGACCAAGGATCTGATCAACCGTCATCCGGAGCGGGTGACCTCCTCGCTGAAACCCACCCGGCCGACGACCGTCAAGTCCACCGGCGGCTCGACCGGCAAGAACGTCTGGCTGGTGATCGACATGGAGACCCACGACCGCCGCCGGGCTGCAGGGCGGCTGACCGAGGAATGGGACGGGGTCTACCCGGGTACCCGGACGGCGATCTTGTGGGGGGCGTCCCTCGAGGCCAAGCCCTCCCGGGCCGCGCGGATCTACGATCGCATCGGCGGACGGCTTTTCCTCTCGGTCTACGGGGTGGACGAGGATCGTCTGTCTGAATATTTCGATCGACTCGAGAGCTTCCGGCCGGAGGTGATCGTCTCCTATCCCTCGATCCTGGCCCACATCGCCCGGTCGATGGGCAAGAAACGTTGCCGCCGGGTGGGGGCGCGCCTGCTCTACACTTCCGCGGAGGCCCTCTACCCGCCCGTGCGGGAAGAGCTGGAAGACTACTTCGGCGCTCCCGTGCGCAATCGCTACGCCAGCCGGGAGTTCGGCATGATTGCTTCGGACGCTCCCGGCGGCGGTGGCCTTTCGCTGTGCGAGATGCGCCTGCTGGTGGAAAAGGAGCCCGCTTCACCGGCATCGGAAACCGGCGAGTTGCTGATCACCGACTTGGACAACCGGACCATGCCGATCCTGCGCTACGCTATCGGTGATCGGGGCTGCTTCAACGAGGAGGCCGACGCTTCCGGCCGCCCCTGGGCGCGACTGGCCGGTGTCGAGGGCCGCAGCCTGGACGTGGTGGTGACTCCCGACGGCAGGGCCTTCGGTGGCACCTTTTTCACGCTGATCTTCCGTCCCTTCGATCAATCCATCGAACAGTTCCAGGTGATCCAGGATCGGCGGGACCACCTGCAGATCAAGATCGTCACCGGGCCGGCCTACGACGCCGAGCGCCGGGCCCGGCTCGAGCGGACCCTGGCCGAGCAGTTGGGTTCCCCGATGAGCTTCGACTTGCTGGAGGTGAAGGAGATTCCCCGCCTGGCTTCCGGCAAGCGTCGCTTCGTGGTTTCGCTGATCGGTGACGCCACGGGGCAAGGCGCCCTGAGTCGCTGATGGTGGAAGCGGGCAAGCCGCGGGTCCTGCTGCTGACCGGCTCCCTGGGCCCCGGCGGCACCGAACTGGCCCTGATGACCCTCGCCCGCCGTCTTCTGGCCCGAGAGGCGTTCGAGCCCCGGGTGGCGGTGCTGGGCCGCGGCGGAGACTGGGCCGAGGCTCTGCGGGGGGAGGGGATTCCGGTCACCGAGCTGAAGATCGCCGGGCCCCTGCGCAGGCCCTCCGCCGCGGTCCGGCTGCTGGGCCTTGCCGGGCTGGTGCGGCGGGAGAAGATTGCCGTCGTCCATACCTTCCTCTTCGATGCCGATGTCTATGGCATGCTGGCCTGTCGGCTGGGCTTTCCCCGCGCGGTGATCACCACCCGTCGGGCGATCAAGGCCCACCGGCCCCACCACCTGCGGGCCTACCGCCTGACCAACGGCTTCGTCCACCGCATCGTGGCCAATTCCCTGGCGGTGGAGCGCTTTACGGTGCAGGTGGAAAGGGCGCCGGAGGCCAAGGTGCTGACGATTCCGGGCGGGGTGGCGGTGGAGACCTTCGCCGGAGGTTCCCCGGCCGTCGGCCGCCGCCTGCTGGGCCTGGGAAGCGGTGAGCGGGTGGTTCTGGCCGTGGGAACCCTCAAGCCGGTCAAGGGTCAGGACCTGCTCCTCGAGGCGATGGCGCCCCTGCTCGAAGAGCAGAAGGAACTGCGGGTGGTGCTGGCCGGGACGGTCAGCCCGGGATTCGGGGAGCAGCTTCGCAGACAGGTCGCCGAGGCGGGTCTCGCAGGGCGCGTCTTGTTCCCCGGAGCCGTCGAGAACGTACCCGACCTGCTGGCTGCCGCGGATCTCTTCGTGCTGCCCTCCCGTTCGGAGGGGATGAGCAATGCCCTGCTCGAGGCGATGGCCGCGGGCAAGGCCATCGTGGCCACCGATGTGGGAGGGGCCCGTGAGTGCCTGGCAGGCGGGGCGTGCGGCGTCATCGTGCCCTCTGAAGATGCCTTGGCCCTGGGACGTGCCATCGGCGACCTGTTGGCCGATCCCGGCCGGGCGAAGATCCTGGCCGAGGCGGCTCGCCGGCGGGCCGTCGCCGAATATGCCCTCGACCGAATGGTCGCCAGGACCGAAGATCTCTACCGGGAGTTATTGGGATGAGCCAAGTCGTTGCCGTCAAAGCCCCCGTCGAGCGCCACGAGAAGCCGGCCCCCCACCCTGCCGGGCGTCGGCAGAGCAGGGGAGGATTGACGGTGGGCCTCGAGCCCATCGCCGCTCTGCGAGAGGAGTGGGACGCCCTGCTCGAGCGTTCTCGGACCCGCTCCGTGTTCATGAGCTGGACCTTCCTCTGCACCTGGTGGGAGCACTTCCACCGGCGGAGGCAGCCCCGGGTCTGGGTGGTGCGGGACGGCGAGGGCCGGACGGTGGCGATCCTGCCGCTCTACCTCGAGGTGCGGACCTTGCGCCTGGGCACGGTGCGGGTGCTGCGCAACATGGGCTTTGGCGACGTGGTCAACCCGGACTTTCTCGACGCCATCGTGGAGCGGGGCCGGGAGTGCGAGGTCGCGCCCCTGTTACTCGCGGCGCTGGAAGCCGATACCGAGTGGGAGTACGCGGAGTTCTCGGAGCTGAGTCCCGGCGGCTCGATGCTATTGCTCGCCGATCAGTGGGAACGACTGGGAGTTTTCGAGTCGCGTGTCGAGCGCCGGGCACGCTGTCCGTACATCACTCTGCCCGACTCCTTCGATGCCTTCCTCAAGTCGTGCAATTCCCATTTCCGCCAGCAGCTTCGTCGTTACCGGCGCAAGATCGAGCGCGACCTCTCGGTGGAGTGGAAACAAGTGGGAGTGGACGTGGACGTGGCCGCGGGCATCGAAGCCCTCGCCAAGCTGCATCAGGAACGCATGGAGGCCACCGACAGGGGCGGAAATTTCCGCAAACAGGACTACTTGGTCTTCCACAGGGACCTGGCCGAGCGCATGGTGCAAAGTGGTCAGCTCTACTTCTGGCTGCTCTACGTGGACGGTGCTCCCATGGCGACGCACTTCGGCTATCTCGACGCAGGCGTTTACTACGGCTACCAGATGGGCTTTTCGCCCCGTTATCACAAGTGGTCGCCCGGCCACTACATGACCGGCGTGGTGCTGGAAAAGCTGATCGCTCTCGGTGCCCGGGAGATGAACCTGCTGCGGGGCACCGACGCGTGGAAGTTCCGCTGGACCCGAAAGAGCCGCGACACCCAGGCCCTGAGCTTGATCCGCCGCAGTCGGCTGTCGTCCTGGGCTTGGATTCGCGCCAACCTCTCAGCCCCCCCCGCCATCGCTCTACGCTTCGCCCTCGGCCGCGACGCCTTCGAGCAACTCCGCGAGGCCTTAGCCACCTTCCGCCGCCGCATGCAAGGTGGTAGCGCCTCCTGAAGCCTGCCATCACGTGCAGGGGTCGGTGGTGAGCGTAGCGAACCCCGCCCAGCGGGCGGCGGTGGTTGGAACGGGTGCAATTCGGGAATGTTCGCGGCTGCAGTTGACTCGAGGGCAGGTTTCGTCGTAGCTTACCGAGATCAAAAGGGAGGAACAACCATGCCCCGTGGTTCGATGATCAGTCTTGTCTTGTCTTGTCTTGTTCGCCGTGACTTCTTCGGCCCAAACCCATGACATCACCTGTCTGCCGGACCCCGTTCTCCATGCTGTGGTGACGACCCTGCCGGATCCGCCGCCGATGGATTCGTTCGACTGTGATCCGGTCCCGGATCCTTACCCCTGTGCGGAGCCTGGCGCCCCGGTGGTTACGGACTGGGTCCCGTCCGAACCTTTGATTCAAGAACTCAAACTCGAGGCCGACCCGATCGAGAACATGGCGGCCTACCGATCTGTTTCGGTGCTGGCGGAGTGGTACGACGATGCCGCGGGTCAATGGAAGGAGCTGTGGACCCACGAGTCCTACGATGCGGTGGAACGCGCCACAGCGGCCGGCGATGAAGTTGCGACTTTCGGCGCAACGGGCCTGATCCCCGGCAAGCAGCATCGGTTCCGGGTGGCCTGGTGCAAGGAAAACACGACGGATCGCGGGTGCAACTGCTTTGCCGAGAATCTCTTCGGGTTTCTCGACGTGGACCCGGCCGACGGCGTACCGGATAGGCAACCTTCGACCTCTGCCGAATTTCCGAGTACACCGGTCACGCAGCCGATCGATCGTCAGATCGAGGATCGTTTTCACCGCCCGCCCAGCGACCCGAAACGCGACAGGAACAGTGATGCGCTGCTCGGTGGCGACGGTCTGGGGCCCAATGGCTTGTGGCGTGATGACCTCGGTACGGCGGGTCAGAACGGCGCGCATATTGTCGATCTCGGCGGCGGGCAGTGGGTGGCTGAGATCCCGGCGAACAGCGAGCTGGTCTATGAGCCGACCCTCCCGGACTCGCACAGTTACGTGGAACTGGAGTTTCAGCCCCACTGTACGACGGATCAGCCGAACCCTCCGTCGAATTCGAGCTGTAGCAGTACCCCCATCAATGACCGCGTTGACGTGCGGACGCGGACCCTTGTCGCCGCAGGTACGGTCTACACGTACTTCGCCCAAGTGCTGTACGAGCCGGACTGGACGGGGACCGGCGGTGCGGTCGCGGACCCGACGATTCGCCTGTTCCGCGGGTCGGGCCCGATAGGAGGAACGATCTCCGGATCTCCCTTGATTGCCAACGCCAGGGTCGAGGACGCACCGGCATTCAGTGGAGCCACCGGCGAGGGATGCGTGATCAACGGGCAGAACAAGTCCCCGGATCCCGCGGCAAACGACCTCGATGGTCTCGAGGATGGAAGCCCGATTCTCTTTCGCATCGAGGTAGAGGA
>JAUZRX010000041.1 GCA_030949985.1 Acidobacteriota bacterium | reverse complement strand
GCGAAGGCTGCGGATGTGGATCGCCGCGCCCGTCGCCTCGTCGTAGGTCGTCACCGTCGTCGGCTTGCCCCGCGGACGGTTGCTCTCCGTGACGTTGGGGTCGGTGTGGTCCTCGTCGTAGGCGATCTCCGAGACCACCAGTGAATGGGGCCGTTTGACGTCGATCTGGCCGATGCCGATCTCCTTCACCATCGCGTTGGTGTTGCTGTCCACGCTGTCGAACTCGAAGCGGAGCTGAAGGTCCACCGTGCTTGCCGTGCTGCCCTCCTCGAGCAACTCCTCCACCGGAATCCGCAGGGCCAGGCTCTGGCGCCAGCGGGACCAGGAGATCTGGGAGGAGTCGACGGCGTACAGCTCCGTCGCTTCATCACGTACTCAGCGTAACAAGCCGTGAGTACCCACCCAAGTTGCAAGAACATCCACCTGGTACTCCGCAACACGATTGTCCTGTACAAGAATGACATGGCGCACCACAGCTCCCCCAGCTTCCTCCCACGAGAATGCCGTGAACCGGTAACCAAGACCATCGGGAACGAGTTTGGGCGGCTTGATCACACCCTTCAGGGCGACCAAGGACTGTTCCGAAAGACCTGGGATGTCAGCCGCCTTGCGGATCACATTGATTCCGAGTGCATAGCCATCGTTCCGATAGACATTGAAGCGACTTAATAGCAGCGTCTTGTCAACCAGCAGCTGAGCGACATCCACTGGAGCCAGATCGTTCGGTACAGCGTCGAAGACCTTCCTGATCGAGTCTAGATCGTCCAGGAGCCGCACCGATCCGTCAACACCGAGTGCCACGAGGGCATGGGAGATCGGTGCGCCGGCATGGTCAGGAAAACTGAAAACCCGTTGCGACGACACCCGGTTCAAACCCAGTTCTCTCGTTACATCCTTCACATTGTGGCACGCCAAGTCGCGGTCAACCTTTCGCGCGAACGAGTATGTGCTCCTCACGAATCGCATGACCGGCGGCGGAGCGTCGCCCGACTCTGCCATGACCGCAAGAGGCGGCGCAAAGACCAGGACGATGCAGAACACTGAAGTTCTCATGGCTTTCCGTCCTGGGATTCCTTTTTGTAATCGTTTTCCGTTTGTTTCGCTTGTGGTTCAGGTGCTGGACCCGGCCCCACACCGTGCGCTGATTCATGCACAAACGTCGCGTTCACGAATTCCTTCTGCGACTTGCCCTTCCACTCTTTTGATATGTTCTGAGAACCGAGGTAGATCGTAACCTGGCTCTTCGTAACATTCCCCTGCGCGTCTGTTTTCTTCGGTGTATATGTCCCCGCCACCGGAGCCACTCGCTGCCCTGCTTTCGCCTGGGACTGGAGATTCGCAACAGCCTTGCCAACATTCTTCGGTGCCACGACTCTCTGTGTTCCCGGAACGGCCTTTCCGCTGTTATCGACCAGCTCGATCATCGCCTTGCCACTGATCTTGACCTTGACTCTCTCAGGCTCCGCGTCAAGCGCCCGCACAGTAGCGGTGCCTGTTGGACTGGGGTCACTTTGGTTGATGATGCGATTCTTGAGCCTCCTCCCCGCTGCATTTGCGTATTTTCGGCCGTCAGGATCGACAAACCTGACCGGATTGTCCAAGGAATACGAGGATCGGCTCCAACTCTGGGGAAAGGATGAGTCAGCGCTCTCGAGACTTGGGTCGACCGAGAGAAAACGCCCGAGGCTGCTCCCGTAGTACCTCGCCAACATATAGTCCAGCTCAACCTCCCCATCCCTCTCATGCCCCGTGAACTTCATCCTCTGGTCGCCGCTCTCCTCCGTCGTCGCCTCCATCCCGAACGGAAAGTACCTCCAGCGACCGATCTCGACACCGTTCTCGTCGGTCATCAGGCGGGTGCTGCCGAGGTGATCGCGGTGGACGAATTGGAGGTTGCGGGAGCCGGGTGCTGACGCGGGGCTCTGGTTCTGGGTCGTGTTGCGCACGTCGTCTGTGATCGGGGCGCTCTGGTCGAATTCGACCAGGGTCACCGGGTCGACTGCTGTGAACCAGTACTGGCCGTGGCCCGCGCCGGCGGGTTGGTCGGGGAGTTGGATGCGCGGGATTCCCTGGGGCTGGGCGTAGAGCAGGACCACGGTGCTGCTGCCCGCCGGCTGGTAGTAGGCATTGAAGAGCGTGCCGAGGGGACAGTCCGAGCCGTCGTTGGAGGTGCCGATCTCCTGGCTCGAGGAGCCGTCGTCGCCGAAGCCCGTGCGCAGGGCGTAGAGGAACATGGTGGCCTGCTTGAGGCAGCCGCCTCCACCACCGCCCCGGCGCAGGGAGAGGGCGTTGCTGTAGCCCGTGGTGCCGCACTCCGCCGTGGTCTCGATGCTGATCCAGTTGTT
>JAUZRX010000040.1 GCA_030949985.1 Acidobacteriota bacterium | reverse complement strand
GTAGACATGGCCAACCGGTGGGGTCTCGAGCTTCGCGCGACGATTCCTACAATCCGGCGCATGGACGACAAGGTGTGGCGAGCATCAAAGATCTGGAGGGCGACCGAGCGAACAGCAAGCAAAAAGGCAACGGCACGTGCTTCAAATGGCCAAAAAGGCTCGCGATCCAGCGGCGGGGCATGCAGGAGCGACGGCCAGCGTCGCGTCCTGCACAGCAACTTGCCTGAATCTTAATCGCTCTGCCGTAAGGAGGGGATGATGCACGTCGCAGTGACAGTCGCGCAGCCAGCCCCGTGGTGGTGGGGGTGGGATGTGCGAGCACACGGACGTGTGGTAGCGAGACGGGATGTGGAGGAGGACACCTCCGCCGGTTGAAGGGATGATGGGCCGAAGCATCCTCACTCATCCCCACTTGGCGATGATGGCCATGGCCGCGATGCCGAGGGCAACGCAGATGTACAGCGAGATGCGCCACAGGACGGTCAGCGGCTGCGACCCGTCGGCATCGCCGGACGACGAGTCGACCTCGACGGCGGTCGTCGCCTCGTCGTCGCCGGCGGCCTGCTTGGTGGCGGGCGTGCCGGTCGCGTGGCGGTGGGGGACCGCGCCACCGTGGTGGTCGGCATCGTGGTTCTCGTGGACGCAGCACTCGGCGAGGGCGTCGAAGGGCTTGGTGAGCACGGGGAGCATGTTGGTGAATGCAATCACCAGCAGCATACCAGCCCCGAAGGCCGCGAAGACACCCTGCACCGTCTGATCGGCCGCGCCACCGGCGGCGTCGATGCTCACACCGATGGTGATGCCGATGGGGCACGCCAGGGAGAAGACAGCACGGAGGATGGCCGTATGCCACGTCGTGAGGAGCGCCGACTCGGACAGCGTGGCACCCACGGAGACACCGTCGGCGAACTGGTCGAAGGCCACTGCGATGAAGAGGACCCGGACGCTGGCGTATTCACGGATGAGGCCGAGGGTAATGCCGAGGACAGCCGAGTGAAGGCTCAGGCCGAAGTCGACGATATGGGCCTCCATGGCCACCGTCCGCGCCTCGGCGAGCGCCTCTTCATCT
>JAUZRX010000039.1 GCA_030949985.1 Acidobacteriota bacterium | reverse complement strand
GACCCGATTCCACACCGCAAGCGCGAGTTGCACGGCTACAAGGTCATGGTGTGGGCTGCCGTCGGCATCAACTTCCGCCGCATCGTGCGCATCCCGCGATGCACCACCACCGGCGCCGCTGCCATCAATACCAACGAGGCGACGTACGTGAACATCATTTGCGAGCACGCCAAGTACCATCCGGCGTAAAGCCGCAGTGGGCAAGGCAGAAACCGCAGCCACCTACGCCCGCAAGAAAGTCTGGCCCCCAAAGAAGCTAGCCAAGCGCTTCTGCGACGCCCTTCAAGCAAAGAAGGGGTTTTTACGTTTTCGTGACTCCCGCGGCGTGTGGTACCACGGCACACCATACGAACAGCGTGGAGATTTCATCGTCTTTCGCCGGCGGTTTGCCCACCGCAAGCGTGACAAGCGACTGGGCTTGTTCGTAGGCATCAAAGTTACCGCAGTCATCGACAAGCTACCGGCTGTCACGAGAGACTGACCTACTTGCGCTAGCGTTGCCTGTGTTGCGTCTTTGTGGCTGGGCGCCGTGGTACCTTCGATTGCTTCATACCCGCGCTTTTGATTTGTAGGCAGCATGGTCATGACTGATGAAATTTACGGCGCCATCAAGGTACTGATGGGCCAAAACAAGAACGCCGAAGAGATTTCCAAGGTGGTCAAGGTGTCTCCCGCGACGGTCCGCGCGTGGATGAAGCGGTCGGAAGCACCTTCCAAACGCACGCGCAAGCCAACGGCGCGTGCACAGCGTGCCGCTCTCTTGCGCGACCGTCGGGCGGAAGCAGCGGAAAGCTTGCTTCGCACCGCCATGTTCCACCGTGCCTATCGCTCCTCCCCTCCCGGCTTCAGCATCAAAAACGCAATGGTTAAGACCATGCCCATCAACTCGCCCGCGAAGGTTGCCCGCACAATGAACCAGGACAAGAAGCTTCTCCAAAACATTGGGCGCACGAGCGTCTCTTCAGCCACCATCCGACGTGACCTCAAGGGCAAGGGTATGAAGCCTTACATGAAGAGGAACGGGCCTCGTTTCACGGAGAAGCACCTGGAGCTTCGCCTCAAGTTCGCAAAGCGTGTGCTTGCGAGTGAGTTTCTAACCAACCGGTTCACAGACAGAATCGTGTTCACAGACGAGAAGTGGTTCGACTCAGACGATGCCCGGAGGTGTACTGGGCCCGCCCCGGTGACCCGATTCCACACCGCAAGCGCGAGTTGCACGGCTACAAGGTCATGGTGTGGGCTGCCGTCGGCATCAACTTCCGCCGCATCGTGCGCATCCCGCGATGCACCACCACCGGAGCCGCTGCCATCAAGATCAACGAGGCGACGTACGTGAACATCATTTGCGAGCACGCCAAGGCAGTTCGTGACCACGGGCTGATCTTTCAGCAAGACGGCGCCCCGGGGCACCAGAAGGCAGAGCGCGACGGATGGTTCGAC
>JAUZRX010000038.1 GCA_030949985.1 Acidobacteriota bacterium | reverse complement strand
GAATTCCGACCAAAGCAGCGATGCGCTGCAGCAGAGCTTCACGACCCTCGCTGCACGGTTCAAGGACCTGGCTCGCCGCAACGCCGCGGGAGGTGATGGTCCAAAATGGTATTTTCCCAAGGCTGCCATGCACGCTGTGTACATTGCTGCATTCCGCTCGATTGCCGCACCCGCCGTCGCGCCGTCAGCAGTGAAGGTAGCAGTGAAGGCATCCGGCAAGACGATCGAGGAGCTTTGCAGGGAAGCTGCGAGCGGGAGTTTCGGAGGCGGCGCTGCATTCGGAGTCTTCCTGCTCCGCCAAGGCAAGAACAACCAGCAACCGGTCACGCCAGGGCAGCCGGTTGTGGCTGAAGGTGTGAGCGGATACGACGAGGTGGCCAACCACAAGTGCCTGTGCTTCAGCGTGGCGCCGCTGGCGGGTGGATCGGGAAGCGGCCACGGATTCGGCATCTTTGACGACACCTTCAACGGCGAAGGCCGAACAACTCAACACGTTCGCGGAGCAGAGGCGATGGTCCTTTCCAAGCCAAAGCTACAAGTGGCGACGCAAAGTTGACGGACGAAAGTGCAGGGCCTTGCAGCCTGCGTGCGATGTTGCGCTCAGTTCCCACGCCTTGCGCATCGACGGCCTCGATCAGTTGTGGCAATCCGCGGCTCGTGGCCTCCAATGATCGGTTCTGTAGTGCGACACGGTGGTGCTTTGTGTAGGCGCAGCAATGTCGGGGCTAGTTTCTGCTCCCTCCGTATCCGCGGCACGCTTTGGCTGTGTCGGCCGGCGGCATGCGTACGCACATGATGGATCAGTGAACTAGGGCATGGCAACTGGGGCATCGCACATGTCCAAGTCGCGGCCATGTAAGCCAAGAGCGACGCTGCAATTCAGGCCCCAACAATATGGCGAACGCCAATCCTAGACGCTCAGTTCATTCCGGCCTGGATTCGCGCCACAGCGGCACCCCCCATCTCGAACCTGAAATTGGTCGCGCTGCCACGCGATTGTGTTGGCGACCCCCTCCGAGCTGGTCCCACCCGACGTGCACCAACACCACCAACAGTGTGGCGCAGCCGCGAAAAGGGGGACGGACATCCCGAGGATACACGGTAAAAGTGCAGGGCCACGGCCATCAGAAAAGAGACGTTTCACCGAAACGTGATAAGAGATGCCTCCGCAAGGTAGGGACGACCGGCACCCCAAGGTGCGCGTTCGTGGCCCCTTTCACCTGCACGTGCGATTCTTCCAAAAGAAAACGCGCGTGTAGATGTGCGTAACCCGAGTGCCTAGCCCCTCTCATGCCTAACTTCAACAACACTACGCGTGCAACTGCTACCAGCAAGATGCATCCCGTCGGACCCTGTGACGACTACTCAGTTAGCGTCTCTCGGTCCACGTTCACTCTCTAGACACGCTCCCGAATCGTACCGATTACTACACGTGTCACCTACAGCTCTCTATCCAAACGCGAGCACAGAGCAACCCTTGTCAGGTTAACGCTAAAAAAAGTAACA
>JAUZRX010000037.1 GCA_030949985.1 Acidobacteriota bacterium | reverse complement strand
CCACGGGGTGTGGCTGAACTACGTCAAGCTGCGCGCCGAGCGCCAGCCCCGGGCCGGTACCCGGGCCATGCATGCCGGGCTGAGCGACCGGCCCTGGGACTGGACGCGGATCCTCGCCCGCCGGCTCCAGCCCTTCGAGGTAGACCTGCCGCCGACCTGGGAGGCGGTCTATCGCCGCCGCCTGCCCTTCCCGTCCCACCTGGAAGTCAAGCCCCACGACCTGAAGAAAGCTTTCTGAGCGCGCCCGGCCGGCCCGGCCGATGGATCCCGGGGCGCCCCCGCGCCCGGCGGCGCCGGGAGGGGGGGGCTGCGGGCGCTCCCCGGGCCGTCACCGGCGGGCGAGGGGGGGCTGAGGGGCGCACCGGGCGCGTTCCGGGGGGCCGGCGCCCGGCGGGAGGGGGCACCCCCCGGCCGGGCGGCCAGGAACAACATTGTTCGCTCCACGGTGGGGTCAGAGGGTCAGGAAGTCCACGTATTCGCCATGGGTCAGGCAATGGGCGTGGATGCGGACCGTGTCGCCGGGCTGCACGTCGCCGGGCAGGGCGGCGAGGTAGATCGTGTTCTTGCCCGAATCCGCCGTGATCTCGCCGTCGCCGAAGACCGCGTAGGCCCCGTTGTCGCCCTCCGCCGTACCCGGCCAGTCCGAGTACCGGCTCTGGAGTTCTTCCGCCTCGCCGTCGACGGCCTTGCGGATGCGGATCCAGTTGTACCAGTGGCCTTCCATGTTGTTCGCTTCGCTCCGCACGGCCTGGGGGTGGCGCACGTAGCCCTTGGCGGGGTCGCCCCACATCAGCGCCACGTAGCCCGCGGGAACCAGGCTCGCGTCGACCTCGGGCACGTAGGGCAGGTGCTTGCCCAGGTGGCCGGTGACACCGTCGGGGCCGTTGATCTTCGGCAGGTAGCTCGGGGGAATCGCTCCCGCGTTGCCCCGCTCCCGGTTGTAGGCGATGGGATCCCACTCGGTCGGGCGCACCAGGGGGACCTCGGGCAGGGCGGGTCCGGTCGTCGCGGGTGCGGCGGGCGCCTGCTCCTCGCCGCCGGAGGGGCCGCTGGAGCACGAAGTGACCACCGGGACGAGAACCACGCCGCCGGCGAGAGTTGCCAGGCGCTTGAGGAAGATCCTGCGGTCGGGATGATTCATGGCTGTACTCCTTATGGAAGGGGGTTGTTCAGCGAAGCTCCGCCGTCGAGCCCTCGACTTGGACCCAGGGTTCAGCGCGACCCCCCAGCCTGTCGGCGAGGAACTCCTCGATGCGGCCATAGAAGTCGAGGCGGTTCTCCGGGCGGGCGAAGCCATGTCCTTCGTCGGGGTAGACCACGTAGGTCACGGCCAGGCCGCGGCTGCGCATGGCTTCGACCATCTGGTCGGCCTCCCGGATGTTGACGCGGGGGTCGTTGGCGCCCTGGGCGATGATCAGCGGGGCGCGGATCTTGTCCACGTGATAGAGGGGCGAGATGCGGCGGTTGAGTGCCTCGTCGGCCTCCACGTCCCCCACGCGGCGGATCAGTTGCCGTTTCATCGGCTTCCAGTAGGGAGGCACCGACTCGAAGAGCGTGCGGACGTTGGAGGGGCCGACGATGTCCACTCCACAGCAGTAGAGTTCGGGTGTGAAGGTCAGTCCCGCCAGGGTGGCGTAGCCCCCGTAGGAGCCGCCGTAGATGCAGACCCGGGCCGGATCGGCGTAACCCTGGTCGACGGCCCACCGGACCGCGTCGCTCAGGTCGTGCTGCATGGCGCCCACGCCCCATTCACCATTGCCTGCGTTGAGCCAGCTCTTGCCGTAGCCGGTGGAGCCGCGGAAATTGACCTGCAGGGCCGTGTAGCCACGATTGGCCAGCCACTGGGCCACGGGGTCGAAGCCCCATCGGTCCCGGGCCCAGGGTCCGCCGTGGACCACCAGGACCATCGGGCCGGGCCGACTCTCCCGATCCACCGGCAGGGTCAGAAAGCCCACCATGTCGTGGCCGTCGCGGGTCCTGATGAGCACCGGGTCACGGGGTGCCAGGCGGTAGTCGTCGAGTTCGGGGCGGTTGGCGAAGAGGACTTCCAGGCACCCCCGGTGGCGGTCGTAGAGATGCCAGGTGAGAGGGCCGTCGTCCACTTCGTCGGCGATGATCCAGAAACGGTCTTCGTGGTCCCTGTCGGTGACCATGAACTGCCCGCGGGTCTTCTCGGCGATCAGGGCGAAATCGTCGGCGATGCCCGGATCGAGCAGTGTCCACTCGTTGCGCTGGTAGTTGAAGCCCACAGCCTGGACCACCCGGCGCTCGGGATCGAGCAGCAGGCTGCCCACGTCGCAGCGCGGGTCGTGGGCCAGTTGCTCGAGTATCCGTCCCGTTTCCGCGTCGAGCAGCACCAGGCGCGCGGTATCACTGTCCTCCGAGGTCTCGGCGATGATCGCCCGGCCGTCGCGGGTGAAGGCCACCGGGCCGCCATTGTCCTCGAAGGGCCAGTGGGCGATGACCTTCCAGCGGTCCCCGGGGCTCGAGCGCACCCGCAGGGACGTGCTGCCGTCCTCGGTGCTCTTGGCCACCGCGCCACGAATCTGGAAATTCGCATCGGTGACCCAGCTCACCACGTCTCCGGGGTTCTTGGTGTCGAGAGTCATCTCCCCGCTGTCCAGATCGACCCGGTAGACGTCGAAGATGCTGGGGTCGGAGCGGTTGAGGCCGACGAGCATCTGTCCCGGGTGGTGCCGGTCGAGCATCACCCCCTGGGCCCGCACCCCGTCGAAGGGGGTCAGGTCGCGGGTGCTGCGTTCGGCGGCGTGGACCAGGTGGACGTGCCAGTTCTCGTCCCCTTCCCGGTCCTGGACGTAGAGCAGGTGCCGGCCATCGTGGGTCCAGGTGTAGGAACGAATGCCGCGCTGTCGATCGTCGGTGACCTGGGTGTCATCCTGCCGGCCCAGGGTGCGGACCCAGATGTTGAGCACCCCCTGGGGGGAGGGCGCCAGGTAGGCCAGGCGGTCGCCGTCCGGGGAGATGCGCGGCGCGGCCCGGCCGGGATTGCCGAAGAGGACTTCTCGGGGGATCAGGGGGACCTGGGGCATGATCTCTCTCTGTGGGCCCCGGGCCGGAAGCGGCGGCGGGGCCGGGCAAGCCGCTAGTATACGGACTTCGGCGCTCTCACGAGGGCCGGCAGGTGGGAACGCCGCCGGTTCGTGAAACCCAAAGGTGGTTACGCATCTGTGATCCGGTGGCCGCCGGGCGGGATGAGGCCCCATCCGCCCCGGTCCCGAGGCGCAATTCCGGCCGGGGAAGGGTAAACTGCCTTCCCGTGATCCGGAGTCAACGAGGAGATTTTCAGATGATCAGCTTCACTCAGGCGGCGAGCAGCAAGATCCGCGAAATCATGGAAGAGTCCGGCGACGACGCCAACGCGCTGAGGATTCGCGCGTCCAAGGTGGGCAACTACACCTTCCGCTACGGTTTGCAGCTGGTGGGTGACGGGGAGATCACCGAGCAGGACCAGGTGGTCGAGGCCGACGGCATCAAGGCTGTCTTCGATGCTCAATCCGCGGAGTGGATGAAAGACGCCACCGTCGACTTCGTCGAGCACGACGGCAACGCCGGCTTCCAGATCAAAAACCCCGCCGCCGAGCCCGAGTGGAAAGATCCGGTGGCCAGGAAGGTGCAGTCGGTCCTCGATCAGCGCGTGCAGCCCTCCCTGGCCCAGCATGGCGGCTGGATCGAGCTGGTGGAGGTCAGCGATGGTGTGGCCTATGTCCAGCTCGGCGGGGGCTGCCAGGGCTGCTCCGGCGCCCAGGCCACTCTGAGCGAGGGGATCCGGCGGGCGATCATCGGGGAAGTGCCCGAGATCAGCGACGTGGTCGACCGAACCGATCACGGCGCGGGAACCCACCCTTTCATGTCCCACTGAAGCCCGCGGCGGCGATGGCCTCGCGACGGGAATCCACGGCTCCCCCGACCGCCAGGGGGGTGCGTGTCGTCCTGACCGGGGGCGGGACCGGCGGACACGTCTATCCCTGCCTGGCGCTGTACGAGATGCTCCGCCGGCGGGGTATCGTGGGCAAGGCGCTCTACCTTGGCGTGCGGGGCCGGGCGGAAGAAGAAATCGTTCCCCGCCAGGGCATCCCTTTGCAGTTCATTCCGGCCGCGCCCTTTGCCGGGGGCTCGTGGCCGGCCAAGCTGCGGGCACTGGCTTCGGTGCTGCGTGGGGCCCTGGCCTCGATGGCCTGGCTGCTGCGTTTTCGGCCCCGGCTGGTGCTGGCGGCCGGCGGCTACGTCTCGGCCCCGGTGATCGTGGCGGCGTTCCTGCTCAAACCCTTCCTTCGCCTGCGCATCGTCATCGACGAGCAGAACCTGGTGCCCGGCCTGCTCAACCAGTTCGCCTCGCTCTTCGCCGACCTGGTGCTGGTGAGTTTCAAGGAGACCGCCTACTTCATCTGGAACAATCGCTGCGTGGCCACGGGCTACCCGGTGCGCCGGACCTACCTGGAAGAGGGAGAGGAGCGGGGGGCGCTGCGCCGCCGGCTGAACCTGCCCGAGGATGCTTTCGTGGTGGTGGTGGCCGGTGGTTCGATGGGTGCGCGCAGCATCAACCGGGCGCTGGCCGCGGCCCTCGGGCGGCTGGCCCGGGTGGACAGGCTCGTCATCGTGCACAGTGTCGGCCTGCAGGCTTCCCGCTCCTACGACGCGGTGGGAGACACCGCGCGGCGCATCCGTGACGTGCTGGGCGAGCGCTTCCAGGCCGCCGACCTGGTGGCCAGGCGGGAGGACGGTCGGGTCTTCTATCGCGGCTACCGTTACCTGGACGATCTCTACGACTACCAGCGGGCCGCCGACCTGCTGGTCTGCCGGGCGGGAGCCGGCTCCCTTTCCGAGGTGCTGGCGCTGGGGCGCGCGGCGCTGTTGATCCCCAAGCGCGGCCTGCCTGGCGATCACCAGGAGTTCAACGCCCTGGCCGTGGCCGAGAAAGACGGAGCCGAGGTGCTCTTCGAACGCCGGGATCCGTCCAGCGGCCGGGACATGGTGGACGCCGGGGAACTGGCGGCGCGCATCGAGGCCCTGGCCGCCGATCCCGAGCGTCGCCGGACCCTGGCCGCCCATGCCGCGGCACTCTACGACCGGGGCATGGAAGACTCGGTGGTGCGCGCCGTCTCCAGTGTCCTCGGGCGCCGGCCGGTGGATTTCGTCTCCCAGGTGGTCGAGCCCCGCTTCGTGCGCTTTCAGCGCAACTTCGACAGCCTGATCAAGTACCTGGCGGTCGAGGGGCGGGAACGATCGGTGGACGAACTCTACCGCCAGTATTACCGGATCAAGATGGAAGAGTACCTGGCTTCTTCCGACGACCTGGTGGTCAACCGGGGCATCAAGCTGATCGGCGCCCTGGGGTGTCGCGAGCGCTACCCCTTCATCCGGGACCACTTCGACGGTTTCCGCGGCTACCTCAAGCGGAACGCCCTGGCCGCCCTCCGGCGGGCGGGGGCGTACGAGCCCTTTTTCGGCGACCTGGTGCGGGCCGGACTCGAAGACGGCTACTACGAGACGCGGCGGGAGGCCATCGCCCTCTACCGGCGCTTCCACGGGCCAATGGCCGCGCGGAAAGACATTCACGAACTGATCCTCTCACGCCTCGATCGACGCCTGGAGAGTTGGGAAGTGCGGGCCGAGGCGATCCTGGCCGCGGTGCTCTTCCTGGACGAGACGACGTTCCTGGCGCGGATGGAGCGCTACCGGGCGTCCCGGAAGATCCGCCTGCGGGAAGCCCTGCTCGATGCCATTTCTCTCGGGTTGAGGGCCGGGCGTTTCGAAGACATCGCCCGCGTGCGCCTCTTCGTCAAACGGATGCTGGTGACCACCTCGGAGTTCCGGCCCCATTTCCGGGTGCGTTCGCGCTACATCCGGGTGATCGAACAACTGGAGCGGATGGGATGATCAAGTTGCTCGCCGCGTGGCTGGCCGACCTGGGGGTCGATGCCGGCTTTCTCCGGCTGGCCAACTACATCACCGTGCGCGCCTTGCTGGGCATGGCCACCGCCCTGGGGCTGAGCCTGCTCTTCGGTTTCCGTTTCATCGTGCGCCTCTACGACAAGGGGCTGCGGGACACCTCCGGCGATTTCCTCTCCCTGAGCGCCGAGTCCAAGCGGGGCACGCCGACCGCCGGGGGGCTGATCCTGCTGGCCTCCACCCTGGTTTCGGTCTTCCTCTGGGGCGACCTGGAAAGCCGGTTCTTCTGGCCGCTGGTGGGAGGCTTCTCCTACCTCTCCCTGGTGGGCTTCCTCGACGACTCCCTCAAGTCCCGTTTCAAGTCGTCCCTGTCGGGACTGAGCCAGGCGGCCAAGACCCTGCTGCTGCTGGGTTGCATCGTGCCCTTCGCCGTCTTCCTGGTTTCCGACTTCAGTCCGCTGCCCGCGAGGGAGCGGACGCTGCTCTACATCCCGTTCTACAAGGAGCCGCTGCTGGACCTGACGCCGGTGGGGTTCGTGCTCTTCGCCGTGTTCGCCATCTTCTCCATCGTCAACGCGGTGAATATCACCGACGGCATGGATGGGTTGCTTTGCGGCACTTCCACCTTCGGTCTCGGTGTGTACCTGGTCTATGCTTACATCCTGGGCAACACGATTTACGCGCGGTACCTGCTGTTTCCCTATCTTCCGGGGGCCGGCGAAATGGCGGTCTTCGCCGGCGTGTTGATCGGGGGCATTCTCGGTTTCATGTGGTTCAACACCTATCCGGCCGAGGTCTTCATGGGGGACACCGGCTCGTTGGGCATCGGGGGGGTGCTGGCGATGATGGCCTTCCTGACCAAGCAGGAGATGCTCTTTCCCATCGTCGGCGGCGTCTTCGTCTTCGAGATCTTCACCTCGCTGATGCAGCAGAAGGTGGGCGACCGCATCGGCCGGCGGGTGTTCCACCGCGCCCCTTTCCACCACGCCATGAGCCACGCGGGCATTCCCGAGCCCAAGGTGGTGGTGCGCTTCTGGATCGTCGCCATGATTCTGGCCACCATCGGCTTCCTCTCCCTGAAAATCCGCTGACGCGGTCGATATCGTCGCTCGGCGGTTCATCGGGGCGGGGTTTCGACGTATAAGAACGGGCAGAAGCGTGGCCCGCCCCCCCAGGGACCCCACCCCCCGAGCGCGGCCCACCGTGGAGAGACATCCATGACCGCCCGTCTTCGCCGGTGCCCCTGGTGGGCCCTCGTTCTGCTCCTCGTCCTGGTGCCGGGTATCATCGCCGCTCCCGCTCCATCGCCCGCCGAGCGCTACTTCCGGGTGGCGGTCCAACTCGCCGAGCCCCCCGCGGACCTGGCCCGGATCACCGCCATGGGCCTGCTGATCGACGCCTACAAGGCGAAGACCGGGGCGGCCTACCTGACCGTGCGGGAGTCCGAGCTCAGCGCGTTGCGGCAGGCCGGTTTCGATCCCCGGGTGCTGGAGGAGACGACCCCCACCACCGATGGCCTCGACGCCCTCTCCGACTACCATGACGAGGCCGAGACCGACGCCGAGATCGACCGGGTGGCCGGCGAGCACCCGGCCATCGCCCGGCGCCTGGAGTACTCTTCGCCGACCGAGGGCGGGAGGGTCGTCGGTCTGCTGAAGATCTCCGACAACGTGGAGCAGGACGAGGCCGAGCCGCGGATTCTCTTCGTCGCCCAGCATCACGCCCGGGAGGTGATGACCCCCGAGGCGCTGATCGACATGATGGACTACCTGACCGACAACTACGGCATCGACCCCGAGGTCACCGAGTGGGTCGACAACTACCAGATCTACATCGTGCCCTGTCACAACCCGGACGGCACCAACTACGTCTTCAACGTCAACAGCAACTGGCGCAAGAACCGCCGTGACAACGGCGACGGCAGCTTTGGCGTGGACCCCAACCGCAACTACCCCTACCTCTGGGGGCCCGACGGCTGCGGGGGGTCGAGCGGCGTGCCCAGTTCCGACACCTATCGCGGCCCTTCCGCCAATTCCGAGCCGGAAACCCGGGGCCTGACAGAGCTGGCCCGTTCGGTGCATCCCTCGATCAGCCTGACCTATCACACCTACAGCGAACTGGTGCTCCATCCCTTCGGCTGTCAGCCCAGCAAGCCGGACGATCCGGATCTCAGGGCTCACCGGGACCTGGGTTCAAGCCTGGCGGCCTCCATCGAGAACGACGCCGGCGACGGCTGGTACGAAATGGGGACTCCTTACGAACTGCTCTACGAGGTCGACGGGGACAGTGACGGCTGGCTCCACGCCATCGCGGGTACGGTGGGCTTCACCATCGAAATGAACGCGGCGATGCAGGGTTTTCAGCCCGACTACGACACCTGGCGTGACGACACCGTGCTGCGCAACCGGGCAGGCTGGCAGTACCTGCTCCGCCGGATGGCCGGAGGCGCCATCACCGGCCGGGTGCGCGACGCCTGTTCGGCGGCGCCCCTGGGAGCGGAGGTGGGTCTCGAGGAGCAGGTTTTCACCCAGGGCCAGGAGCCCCGGACCGCCGTCCCGGCCAACGGTTTCTACCACCGCATCCTGGTGCCCGGCACATACACCGCCTACGCGGCGCTGAGCGGCTACCACCGGCAAAGTTGGCCGACCCGCGTCGCCTTCAGCAACGCGCAGCAGGACTTCTGGCTGGTTCCCGACGGCTCGTTCGCCCTCGAGCTGAGCGATCTGCGGGTCGACGACGCGGCCGGCGATGCCGACGGCGAACTCGACGCCGGCGAGGAGGCCGACCTCTACCCCACCGCCTATGCCACCGGCGGCGAGATCACCGGCGGCGTGGCGCGGCTCAGTTCCACCGATCCCTACGTGGAGATTCTCGACGACCAGGCCGCTTTTGCGCTGATTCCCGCCGAAGGGCGGGCCGAGGCCCTCGACCCGTTCCGTCTGCGCATCCTGGCCGATGCTCCCGAGGGCCACCGGGCCCGGGTCACGATCACCTTCAGCGCCGACCAGGGCCTCTGCCGCAGCGAGGCCGTGACGGACCTGCTGATCACCGGCGGATTCGTCTCCTGCCCCTTCTGGCTCGAGGCTCTCGACGAGGATCCGGGCTGGACCATCGAAGGCCCGGCTCTGGGCTGGGAGTTCGGCGTGCCGGCGGGATCGGGCGGCGTCTCCGGCCCGGATCGCGCGTTCAGCGGCGACAACGTCTACGGCACCAACCTGTCGGGCAACTACGGCACGGGGGGGGGAGAGTTCGTGCTGACCTCCGCGCCCATCGACCTCGAGGGACTGAAGGATGCCGAACTGCGCTTTCAGCGCTGGCTGAACAACGAGCCGGCCTACGACCTGGCCCGCATCGAGGTGAGTACCGACGGCAGCACCTTCACCGAGGTCTGGCGGGGCTTCGGCCGGGACGAGCGCTGGGAGGAATACCGGGTGGACCTGCCCGAGAGTGTCGATGATCTCTCCCAGGTCTGGCTGCGCTTCGTACTGCGCCAGGATGGAGGTGGCAGCCGCAGCGGCTTCTACATCGACGACATCGCCATCTGCGGCCGGGCGGCCCTGACCGCCGGCGGCAAGCTGAAATACGACAGTCACCGGATCGAAGAGAACGATCCCAACTACGGCAACGCCGACGGTGCGCTGGACGCGGGCGAGACCGTGACCATGACCGTCGACTTGCGCAGTACCCGCTCGTCGGCGAGTCGGGGCGTCACCGCCGTGTTGAGCACCACGGATCCGGCGGTGACGATCCACAACGCCGTGGCCGAGTACCCGGTGATTCCCGCCGGCGCGGTCGTCGGATCGTTGCCGCCGCACTTCACCTTCACCGCGGGACCGGAGTGCGCGGCGAAGATCCCCTTCACCCTCACCGTGCGGGACGACAGCGGGGCCGAGTCCGTCAGTCACTTCACCGTGCCGGTGGGCAGCCTGGAATACGGCCTGCTCTTCGAGGACGACATGGAACTCGACCGGGGCTGGACCGTCTCCGGCGACGCCACCGACGGCGACTGGCAGTGGGGTGAGCCCCACCCCTCGTTCTACAACGGGGAGCCGGCCAACCCGGACCAGGACCACACGCCGGACCCGGGGATCAACTGCTGGGCGACCCAGAACGTGCAACCGCCGACGGTCGTGCCACCGACCATCGCCGAGGTGGACGGTCAGACCATTCTCACCACCCCGCCCCTGGCCGCCGGCGCCTGGGAGACCCTGGAACTGACCTACTGGCGCTGGTTCTTCACGGGCGACGGTCCCGGGCCCGACACCCTGGTGGTGGAGGTCACGGAAGATGGCCTGCAGTACAGGCAGGTGGAGACCGTCTCCACCAAGGCCAATGCCTGGACCTTCGTGCGCAAGGAACTCTCGAATCTGATCACGCCCACCGACCAGTTCGCGCTGCGTTTCGTGGTCACCGACGGGGGGGGAGAGAGCATCGTCGAGGCGGGGCTCGACGACCTGCGCCTGGAAGGCGACCGCTGGGTCTGCGAGGGCTGGGACGCCCCCGTGCTCGATCCGCCGAACCCCGTGGGCGACACGCTGCGGCTCGAACGCCGCCACTTCGACCTGCGCTTGAGCTGGACCGCTCCGGCGGAGGACGCGACTCATGGCCCGGCCACCGAGTACCGGGTCCAGCGCAGCGTTTCCCCCGGCGGCGGCTTCAGTGAAACGGCCCGTCCCACCGCGCCCCTGCACTACGACCTCGGGGTGGCCGGCCCCTCGGACGCCGCGACCTACTACTACCTGGTCACGGCTCTCAACAGCGGCGGCGACGAGGTTCCCTAGCTGCCCTCGAGCAGGCGGTCGAGGAAGAAGGCATACTCGAAGGCGATCTCGCGCAGGCGGTGGTAGCGGCCGGAGGGACCGGAGTGGCCGGCGCCCATCTCGGTCTTCAGCAGCAACAGGCCGTCGCCTTGCGCGCGGGCGCGCAGCCGCGCCGCCCACTTGGCCGGTTCCCAGTACTGCACCCGGGGGTCGTTGAGCCCCGCGGTGATCAGCAGGTCCGGATAGTGCTGCTCGCTGACATTGTCGTAGGGCGAGTAGGAGAGCATGTATTCGAAGAACTCCTTTTCGTGGGGATCGCCCCACTCCTCGTACTCGATCACCGTCAGGGGCAGGCTTTCGTCGAGCATGGTGTTGATCACGTCGACGAAGGGCACGGCTGCGTGGGCGGCGCGGAACAGCTCCGGGCGCATGTTGAGCACGGCGCCGATCAGCATCCCCCCCGCGCTGCCTCCCTCGATGGCCAGGCGATCGGGCGCCGTCACCCCGGTGTCGATCAGGTGCTCGGCCACGTCGATGAAGTCGTAGAAAGTGTTTTTCTTGTGCAGCAGCTTGCCGTCCTCGTACCAGCGTCGGCCCATCTCACCGCCGCCCCGGACGTGGGCGATGGCGAAGACGAGGCCCCGGTCGAGCAGGCTGACCCGGGTCAGGGAAAAGTGCGGATCGATGCTGATACCGTAGGAGCCGTAGCCGTAGAGCAGGCAGGGGCGGGGCCGGTCTTCACCCAGGTCCCGGCGCTGGACCAGTGACACGGGAATCTTTCGTCCGTCGCGGGCGGGGACCCAGATCCGCCGGCTGACGTAGGCCGTCGGATCGTAGCCTCCCAGCACTTCCTGCTGCTTGAGCAGGCGCCGCCGGCCGCTGGTGAAGTCGTATTCCCACACCGCCTGGGGAGAGACCAGCGAGCTGTAGGTGTAGCGAAACGTGTCGCTGTCGTAGACCGGGTTCCAGCCGGCGCCGACGGTGTAGACCGGTTCCTCGAAGTCCAGGTCGTGGCCCCGGCGGAAATCCGGGTCGTAGAGGGTGATGCCCCGCAGGCCTCCCTTGCGGCGGTAGAGCACCAGGTGATCCCGGAACACGTCCAGTCCGTCGAGCTTGACTTCCTCTTCGTGGGGGATGACCTCCTCCCACTGTCCGCGGTCGATCTTCCCGGTGGGAGTTCTCAGCAGGCGGAAATTCACCGCGTCCTCGTTGGTCAGCACCAGGAAGTGCCGGCCATGGTGATAGACCCGGTACTCCACCCCATCTTGTCGCGGGGCGAAGACCCGGAAGGCGCCGTCGGGCCGCCGCGCGTCGAGGAAGAGGGTTTCCCGGGTGATCTGGCTCTCCGCCTCGATCAGGATGTAATCGCGGCTCTTGGTGGTACGCAGCGAGAGATGGAAGCGTTCGTCGGCTTCGGTGTAGACGATGGTGTCTTCACCCGGATCGGTGCCCAGGCGGTGGCGCATGATGCGGAACGGGCGCTCGGCCTCGTCGAGGACCGTGTAGAACACGGTGCGGGAATCGGCGGCCCAGGCCGCGGAATAGTAGGTGCGGCCGATGGCCTCGGGCAGATCTTCGCCGGTTTCGAGGTCCCGCACCCGCAGGGTGTATTCTTCGCGGCCGGCCTCGTCGACCGAGTAGGCCAGGTAGCGGTGGTCCGGGCTGACTTCGAAGACGCCGAGGCGGAAAAAGTCTTTGCCCTCCGCCATCCGGTTCCCGTCGAGCAGCACCTGCTCGGGCGCCTCGAGGGAGCCCCTCTTGCGGCATTCGATGGTGTACTCGCGCCCTTCCTCGGTGCGGGAGTAGTAGTAGAAGTCGTCGATCTTCACCGGCACGCTGGTGTCGGTTTCCTTGAGCCGGGTCCGAAACTCGCGGAAGAGTTCTTCTTGCAGGTCCCGGGTGTGCGCCATCCGGGCCGCGGTGTAGTCGTTTTCCGCCTCCAGGTAGGCCAGCACCTCGGGGGCGCCCCGCTCGCGCAGCCAGAAGTACTCGTCGGTCAGGGTGCGTCCGTGAATCTCGGTCAGGTGGGGGCGTTGTTCGGCGAGAGGGGGGGACGGCATGGAACTCTCCTTGGAGGCGGAAAAACAGGCGGCCAGCGCCAGGGTCGGTCCCAGGGCGAAGAGGAAACGGAGAGGAAGGGAGTGGCGCATGGGGAACTCTCGAATCGGTGAGGGGGCGCTTGACCCGGTGGGGGCGCCTGGCCCTAGAATAGCGCGCCGCCGGTGTTCTGGGGTCGAGAGGATCCGGATCAGCCGGCGTCGCGTCACGGGGAGGCGCGGCCGGCAGGATGCGGCGCGGACGGGGAGAGGCGCCGCCAGAGGCGGCCTTGGGAGACTCGCGGAGGCGAGAGGTCTGGCTTTCGGGTCCTGTACGCTGGGCTCTGCGCCCGGGTGCCGTCCGCGGCGCGGGGGGGGCGGATGGTGAGCGTCTCGATGCTCTCGAGCGCATGGCCGGGGGCGTGGCCCACGAGTTCAACAACCTGCTGATGGCCATCGAGGCCCAGTGCGCCCTGCTCGAGGAGGGGCCGCCCGGGCGGGAGGATCCCACCGAGGCGGCCCGGGAGATCCGGCGGTCGGTGAGTCGGGCGGCGGCCCTGACCCGGCAGCTGCTGATCTTCAGTCGCCGGCAGCCGGTCTCGCCCCGCCGCCTCGACCTCAACGACGTGATTCGCCGCCTCGAGCCCTGGCTGCAGCGCGCCCTCGGCACACGCTTCGGCCTCGACCTGAGGCTGACGCCGGCCCCCGCCCTGATCTGCGCGGACGCCTGCCTGCTCGAGCAGGTGCTGGTCAACCTGGTCCTCAACGCCCGGGAGGCCATGGAGCAGTCGGGCCAGGTGGTCGTCGAAACCCGCCACGTGGATGGCGAGCTCGGCTCCCGGCGGGGCCCGGACACCGGGCAGCGCTGGGTCTGCCTGTCCGTGGCGGATACGGGGGTCGGCATCCGTCCCGAACTCCATGGGCGGATCTTCGAGCCTTTCTTCACCACCAAGGAGGCGGGGCAGGGCTGCGGCCTGGGCCTGGCCGCCGCGCTGGGCATCGTGCGGGCCAGCGGCGGCCATATCGAAGTCTCCTCCGAACCCGGCCAGGGCGCCGCCTTTACCGTCTATCTCCCCCGCGTGGACCCCGAACCGTAGCACTCCCGGCCCGCGCGGCGATGGCCGTTGCGGCGCGCCCCGCGCCACCTATCTTCACTCCATGGAGCGCTAAGCGAGACCCGCGTCCGGGCTCGGCGTGGAGATGGAATGGTCCTGGAGGAAGTCGAACAGCTCCGGTCCCTGCCGGTGGGGATCCTGGGCTACGGCCGCTTCGGTCGGGCCTGGGCTCAGCTCCTGGAGGAGTCGGGAGCCCGGGTGCGGGCCCATGACCCGCGGGCCGAGGTCCCCGTGTCGTGGAGGGCGGACTCCCCGGCGGCGCTGCTGGGCGCCTGCCGGCTGATCTTCGTGGCCGTCCCTGTACCCGCCCTGGCCGGGGCCCTCGAGAGCTTGGCTCCCCGGCTCCGCCCCGAACATCTGCTGATCGACGTCAGCAGCGTCAAGGTCGAGCCGGTCCGGGCCATGGCCTCCCGGCTCGGGGGCCGCTGCCGCTGGGTGCCCAGCCATCCCCTTTTCGGCCCCACCTCCCTGGCTCTCGGAGAGCGCCCCCTGCGGGTGGTGGTCTGTCCCGAAGGCTCGAGTCCCCGGGCCGTCGAACTGGCCGCGGCTCTCTACCGGGAATTGGGTTGTGCGGTGACCTTCAAGCCCGCCGAGGCCCACGACCGGGAAATGGCCGAGTCCCACGCCATGGCCTACTTCGTCGCCAAGGCCCTGGTCGACGCGGGGCTGGCCGTGGACTCGGAGCTGGCTCCCCCCTCGGCCCAGGCCATCGCCCGCACGGTGGAAGCCGTGCGTTCCGACGCCGGGCACCTGCTCACCGCCCTCCACTGCCACAATCCTCACGCCGCCGAGGCCCGGGCGCGTTTCGTCGACGCGCTGGTGGAAATCGACCGCCGGCTGGGCGAGCCCGCCGCCGTGGAAGCCGCCGAGGCGGCGGATGCACCCGCCGGCGACCTGAGCCTGCCGGACCTGGGCCGGCGCTCGCCGGAACTGCGTGAGGTGCGTGAAGTGATCGACGACCTGGACCGGCAACTCGTCGAATTGCTCTCCCGCCGGGCCCGCCTGGCCCGCCGCGCGGCCCGGGCCAAGAGCGACCTGGGCCAGGGTGTGCGGGACGCGGGCCGGGAGAGTCAAGTCCTCGAACGCCGACGTCAGTGGGCCGCGGAGCGGGGCCTGGCGCCGGCCGACGTGGCCCGGGTTTTCGAGGAGATCCTGAGGTTTTCCCGTCGGCTGCAGCTGGAGGAGAAGCGATGATCATCATGTTCGACCCGGACACGCCGCGGGAGTCGGTGGAAGCCGTCGAGGCTCTCGCTCGCCGCTTCGACGACGTCACCCCCAAGCGCTACGAGTATCAGGGGGCGACCCACTCGATTACCGAGGTGCATCTTCTCGGTTCGACGCAGAAAGTTCCCGAGGAGCCGTTCAAGACCTTCCCCGGTGTGCGCCAGGTCGTGCGGGTTTCCTCCCGCTACCGCCTGGTGGGGCGTCACGACGCCCCCGGGATGCCCACGGGTTTCGCCTACAACGGCGTTGGCTTCGACGGGACGGCGGTGAAGGTTTTCGCCGGGCTCTGTGCGGTGGACACTCCCGAGCACGTGGAGCAGACCTTCGCGGCCCTGGCCGAGCACGGTCTCCAGACCGCCCGCATGGGGGCCTACAAGCCTCGTACCAGTCCTTACGACTTCCAGGGCCTCGGTGCTTCCTGCCTGCCCTGGGTCTTCGAGCTGGCGGGCAAGCACGGGATTCGGGTGGTGGCCATGGAGGTCACCGACGCGCGCCACATCGAGGAGATCGACCAGGCCCTCGAGGCCACGGGCCGGCCCACCGGCGTGATGATCCAGATCGGCACCCGCAACGCCCAGAACTTCGAGTTGCTCAAGCAGGCCGGTCGCCAGAAGGTCTATCCCGTCCTCTACAAGCGAGGCATGGGGATCACCCTCGAAGAGTCCCTCAACGCCTGTGAATACATCGCCTCGGAGGGCAACCCGAACATCGTTTTTTGTCTGCGTGGCGTGAAGACCCACCTCGGTGATCCGCATCGCAACCTGGTGGACTTCGCCCATGTGCCGGTGGTCCGGCGCCAGACGCGGATGCCGGTGTGCATCGACCCCTCCCACTCGGTGGGCTCCACCCGTCGCGCTCCAGACGGACTGACGGATATCTTTCACGTGACCGGCCAGGGCCTGATCGCGGGGGCGTCGATGGTGCTGATCGATTTCCACCCTGCGCCGGCCAGCGCCCTGTGTGACGGACCCCAGGCCCTGACACCCGACGCATTGCCACGCCTGATGGCCTACGTGGAGCGTGTACGGGCGGCGTACGAAGAGATCTCCGCCCTTGCCGTGCAGACCGAGACCGCAGGATGAGGACTGCTGCATGACCGGAAAGGACATCATCGAAACCGACGCGAGCTGCGAGTCGACCCGGATTCTCGAAACCGGCCGCCAGGCCGTGACCGACGTGGACAAGTATCGCCTGGTGGTGATCGAGACCACCATGCCCACGATGCTCGGCCGCAGCCTGCCCCTGCTCGAGAGTCCGACCACTATCGGACGCGATGCCGACAACATCATCGCCGTCGAGGAAGACTCGGTTTCCCGCCGCCACGCGTTGCTGATTTGCCTCGGTCAGCAGTGGTTCATCGAGGATCAAGGCTCGACCAACGGGACCCTGGTCGACGGCCGGAAGGTCAGTGGACGGGTGCCGCTCGAAAGCGGCGCCAAGCTGCGGGTGGGCGAGACGGTATTCAAGTTCATCCGCGGTGAGGACGAGGAAACCCGCTACTTCGAGCGCAGCTACCGGATGAGTGTCACCGACGCTCTGACCGGTGCCTACAACAAGCGCTTTCTGGACCAGGTATTGCAGCGGGAAGTCGCCCGCGCCAGGCGCCATCGCCGCCCGCTGAGCGTGTTGATGCTCGATATCGATCACTTCAAACGGATCAACGACAGCTACGGGCATCCCGCCGGTGACGCGGTGCTGCGCGAGCTGGCGGAGGTGATCGCCGGTCGCCTGCGGATCCACGACTTCTTCGCCCGCTACGGAGGCGAGGAATTCACCGTGGTGCTGCCCGAGACCGATGGTGACGGCGGGCGCATCGTGGCCGAGAGTCTGCGGGAACGGGTGGAAGAATACGATTTTCGATACCGCGGTGAGACGATCCCCGTCACCATCAGCGTGGGCTATGCGGCCCTCGACGACCAGGACCGCGGTGTCACCGACCTGCTGCGTCGGGCGGACGACTGTCTCTACCGGGCCAAGAATGCGGGACGCAACCGGGTCGAAGGGCCCCGGCGTTCCGGGTAGCGGCGACTCCGGCCGCGGGCGGGGTTCGATGGGGTCGGCCGAAGGGACGATGCGGGCCTGCGCCCGATCGGGGGCGGGGTTCTATGCCGCCGGCGAAGGCAGGCCCCCCGTATGGAGGAAGATCAGCGCTCCGGCGCCTTCCACTGCGCCGCGGCGGACAAGATCGGCCAGGCCGGCGAGGGCCTTGGCGGTATAGACGGGGTCGAGGTGCAGGCCCGCCGCAGCGGCGCGTGCGCCGGGATCCGCGGCCAGCGGCAAGGGGCTGCCGTAGCCGGGGCCCACGTAGCGCTCTTCGACCAGGGGCACCGATTCGGGGGGGAAGGGCCGCGCCGAGCCCAGGCGCCGGCAGACCTCCCCGGCCAGGCGGGCGATCGAGGGACGGAAGCGCCGCCACAGGCCGCCCACGTCGATGCCGAGCGGCTGCAGGGGCGAGTCCAGCAGAGCCAGCCCCGCCATCAGGCCCGCCAGGGTGCCTCCCGTTCCTGTGGCGAGTCCGACCCGCGCCGGGCCCAGCCCCGCCGCCCGCGCCTGGCGGTGCAGTTCCACCGCGGCGCGTACGTAGCCCAGGGCCCCGCGCCAGCCGTGACCGCCCACCGGGATGAAGTAGTGGCGGCCCAGGCGCGCCAGGCACAGGGCGTGGGCCATGCGGCTGGCCGTCTCCAGGCGCGTCTTGCCGCGCAGGCTGCGGAAGGCCGGGAAGAAGTGCAGCTGCGCACCGGCTTCGGCGGCCAGGGCCAGGCTGCCCGTCAGCTCTGCCGGGCGGTGATCGAAAAAGAAAAGATGAGCCTCGAGCCCCACCTCCCGGGCCAGGACGGCGGTCAGCCGCGTGTGGTTCGAGGTCAGCGCGCCGAAGGTGGCCACGCGGCGTGCTCCCCGGCGGCGGGCCTCGGCCAGCAGGTACTCCAGCTTGCGGGTCTTGTTGCCGCCCGGCGCGGGGCCCAGCGTATCGTCCCGCTTGATCCAGGCGGGCCTTCCGCTCAGCTCTTCGAGCAGGGGGAAGGGCTCGAAGGGCGAGTCGGTGCCGCCCAGGTCGAGGCGGGGATGGGCGTCCAGGGCGGCGAGGAGTGCGGCGGCGTTCATCGCAGGCGGCGGGCCAGGCGCCGGGCGAAGGCGATCAGGGTCAGCACCGTGGGCCGGCCCAGGGCCTCGGGAAAGACGCTGGCGTCGCAGACGAAGAGCCCGGCGATGGACGTGGCCAGCTCGTGGTCGAGCATCTCGCCGATGCGCACCGTGGCGCTGGGGTGGGTCCCGCGCAGGGGTGTGGTGAAGAGGGTGCCGGGGGCCGCCCCCGCGGCGAGGAGGATCGACCGGGCCAGGCCGCCGGCTTCTTCGAGCACGGCCCGGTCGGCGCCGGTCAGAGGCTTGCTGATGGAAAGATCGTCACCGATGCCGCCGGAGACCTGGTCGCGCACCTTGATCATCACGCCGAGCATCCGTCCCCAGCGGGGCCAGCGCAGCAGGTGGCGGGGGTGGGCCAGAAAGGCCATCAAGGGAAAGAGCAACCAGGGGTCGACCAGGGTGCTGAGCATGAAGCGCCCCCGGGGATCTTCCCAGGACCAGGTCATGGGGGGCTCACGGCCGATGCCCCGGCCGGCGGCCACGCCGTAGACCATCACCGTGGTGTCCATGGCCAGCCCCCGGCCCGCCTCCTCGAGCCCCGAGCGACGGAGGATCGGCGGGCTGCCCAGGCCACCGGCGGCCAGCACCACCACTTCGGCCCGGGCCTCGAAGCTCGTTCGCCCCCGGCGGCCGACCACGCCCCGGGCGCGACCCCCTTCCACCAGCACTCGCTCGACCCGTACTCCGGTCAGCAGGCGGGCTCCCGCCACCACGGCCTGGTCCACGGACTCCGCCGCGCTCCACTTGGCCCCGCAGCGGCAGCCCAGCATGCAGTGGGCGCCGCAGCGGAAGCGGCCCGCGCGCTCGGGCCGGAAGAACTTGGGTTGGGGCTCCCACCGCTGGCCGACGGTTTGCGCGGCCTGGGCGATGCGGGTGGAGGCCTCTCCCCGCAGCTCCTCGTCCAGGGGGGCGACCCCCAGCTCCTCGGCGGCCGCGGCGGCGTCGGCCTGGAGATCGATGCCGTAGCGCGAGGCGAGCCATGGCGGCGGCGGCGCGGCGCTGGCGCAGTAGAGGGCGGTGGCCCCGCCGACCATCATCGGGCGGACGATCTGCAGGCCTTCGCGGGTGAACAACAGTCCGCCCCGCTCGGTGTAGCGCAAGGCGCCGAGGTGGGTGCCGTGGTACCAGCGGCCCCGGTGGTCCGCACCCCGCTCGACAATCAGCACCCGCCGGCCGGCCCGGGCCAGCTCCCGCGCCACCGTCGCGCCTCCGGGCCCGCTTCCCACCACGATCACTTCCGCCGACTCGGGCATCGCCGCTCTCCTGTGGACCGAGGCGCCCAGTCTATCGGCTGCGGTTCGGCGATGGGATGGGAGCCGTGCGGGAGGCTGGTTGCGCGAGGGTGATCTTTCCCACCTGCCGCGAACCGGTGAGCACGACGATCCGCCGAGGTGGGGCCCGGCCGGGCAAGAAGGAGCCAAGGTGGCGAGAGTGCATGTCGCCACGACAGTCCTCGCGTGGTCGATGGGCAAGAAATATCAGCCAAGCCGTGGTTTTTATGGGATGCGTATGGGCCAATTCATCGTGGATGGCCTACTGGCGCCGGCTGGCGGCCACAGCGAGAGAACGGGCCGTGCACCAGGCGCGGATCGAAGCCGCGGTGGCGTCGTCGAAGAAGGTGTAGAAGACGGGTACGACCAGTAGGGTCAGGGCGGTACCGGAGGTCATGCCGCCGATCAGGGTCAGGCTGAAACTGGTGTAGCTCATGCCGATGGAAGAGGTCCCGGCGAAGGCCAGGGGGATCATTCCGCCGACGGTGGTGATGGCGGTCATCATGATCGGACGGAAACGGCGCCGGGCCGCGGCGCCGACGGCCTCGTCGCGTGGCAGGCCCTGGCGGCGCAGGCGGCCGATGGTGTCCACCAGCACGATGCCGTTGTTCACCACTACTCCCACCAGCAGCACGATGCCCACCGCGCCGAGGAAGTCGATGTCCCGGTCGGCGAGAAAGTGGATCCAGCCCACACCGATGGCGGCCAGGGGAATGGTCAGCACGATCGACAGGGGTAAGATGATGTTCTCGAAGAGAAAGCCCATCAGCAGGTAGATGAAGATCACAGACAAGCCGAGGGCGAAGAAGAGGCTCGACAGGTCGCTGTCGAAGTCTTCCCGCTGGGTGCGGCTGGCCAGGTGCACGCCTTCGGGCAGCGCCAGTCCCGCGACCAGGGCCGCCAGTCGCTGGCGGGTGGCCTCCCGGTCTTCTTCGGCCAGATCGAGGGTGATGGTGCGGGAGATTCGGCGGTTCTCCCGGTAGATGAAGGGAGCGCCGGCCAGGGGGCGCGCGTCGGTCAGGGTGGCCAGGGAGAGGGGCCCCGAGGCGCTGGGCACCAGGAAGGTCTCCAGTTCCGCCAGCTCTTCCCGGTCGGCCTCGCGGAAGCGAATGCGCACCGGTACTTCCCGGCCCCGGTCCTGGTAGCGGGGCAGGCTGCGGCCCCGCAAGGCCGTGCCCACCACCGCGGCGATCACCCGGGGCTCGGCGCCGTAGCGTCGGGCCCGGTCCCGATCCACCACCAGCCCAAGCTCTTCCCGGGAGGTTTCGAAGGCCTTGCGGGCGCCGATCACACCATCGATCCGCACCAGTTCGGCGGTCAGGGACAGGGCCACGTTTTCCAGCCTCTCCGGATCTTCCCCCGTCAGGATGACGCTGAAGGTGTCATCGCCGCGCTCCTTGCTGACCTGGCTTTTCTGGCCGGAGTGGATCACGAAGCCGGGACGGACGGGAAGGGCGGCGATGAACAGCTCGGTCACCTCGGCGGATGTCAGCTCGTTCTGACGCGGGCGCTTGAACCAGGCCTGGATTTCCCCCTCCTGCGAGCGGTGGAAGTGGAAGTAGCCGTCGAGATCCCACTGTTCGCGGTGCCGCTCGAGAACCTGATCGGTCCGCCGGAACCAGCTCTCGGCCTCCTCGAGGGTCGTGTCGGCGGGCATGCGTACCCGGATCGACAGCCCCGAGCGTTCCTCTTCCTGCACGTCGGTGAAGCGTACCGCCCGGGAATCTTCAGGATCCAGGGCGGCGCCGAAGGGAAAGGCCGCGGTCAGGGCGAAGAGAGCGGCCAGGGCCAGCACCAGCTCCAGACGCCGGCCCAGGGCCCGGGCCAGCAGACGGTCGTAGACAGCGGCGAGGGGCCCCAGGCTGTGGTCGTAGAGCCAGAGGCCGCCCCGGCGCAGGATCTCGCCGATCCCGGCCAGTCGGCCGGCGGGTCGGTCGCCCGCGTTTTCGGGCAGGGTGAGGTAGACGCAGAGGGGAACGAAGACCAGCGCCACCAGCAGCGATCCGGCCAGGGCCACGCAAATCGGCAGGGCCAGGCGCACGAGGAAAAAGCGGGCGTCACCCTCCACCAGGGCAGCCGGGAGAAAGGCGATGATGGTGGTCATGGTCGACATGGTGATCGCCAGCGCGATCTCGCCGGTGCCGCGGATCGAGGCCTCGCGCCGGTCCAGGCCTTCCTGGTGCAGGCGGTGGATGTTCTCGGCGACCACCACCGCGTTGTCCACCAGCAGGCCGACACAGATCATCAGGCCCAGCAGAGAGAGGATGTTCAGCGTCTCTCCCGCGAAGAACATCACCGTCAGCGCCAGCACCAGGCTCAGGGGAATCGACAGGGCGATGATCACCGTCAGCCGGAAGCGGCGGAGAAAGAAAAGCAGCACCAGGGCGGCCAGGCAGCCGCCCACCAGGCCGCTTCCCAGCATGGTATCGAGGGATTCATCGATCACCCGGCCCTGGTCGAAGAGGGTGATGATTTCGAGCCCCGCCAGGCGCGGGTCCTGTTCGATCTCCTCGAGGACCGCGGCCAGGCGGCTCGAAACTTCCCGGGCGTTGGCTTCGCCCTCCTTGAGGATCACCATCGCCACCGCCGGTTTGCCCATGGCCCTGACGCGGTAGTTCTTCTTCGGCTCCTCGTAGGTGATGGTGGCGACTTCGCCCAGGCGCACTCCCGGGGCGATCCACCGCCCGCGCAGGTCTTCGAGGCTCTCGTAGCGGGCCACCGAGCGCAGCAGCAGGCGGCGACCACCGTCGAAGACCTTGCCTCCGGGGAGGGTGAAGTTGTCCGCCGCGAGTTGCTCGCCGAGCTGGAAGAGATCCAGGCCGGCGGATTCCACCAGCCGTCGGTCCAGCTCGATGAGGATCTCTTTTTCCTCCAGGCCGTCGGTGGTCACCGCGGCCACGCCTTCCACCCGCTGGAGGCGCTGCGCCAGGCCGCGTTGGAGCAGCTCGTAGGGATCGCCCACCTCCGGGTCGACCGCCACCCCCAGCACCAGCACGGGGATCGAGGCTTCGTCTTCCTTGTGGATCCGGACCTGGTCGATTTCGGCGGGCATGCGGCGGCGGGCCCGTTCGATGCGGTCGCGTACTTCCCGGTAGGCCACGTCCATGTCGGTGGCCTGCTTGAATTGCAGCCAGAGCTGGGCCCGGCCCACGCCTGCGTAGGAAGAGATACGCCCCATGCCCCGCACGGTGGCCATCTCCTCCTCGAGGGGCAGCACCAGCTTGTCGAGCACTTCCCGGGGCGGGGCGTCGGGCCAGGAAACCGAGAGCGACAGAAACGGCGGATCGAAGCCCCGCGGCACCAGCTCGACGGGAATGCCCGTGGCGGCCACCAGGCCGACCACGACCACTGTCAGGAAGAGCACGAAAACCGTCACTCGGCGGTCGAGGGAGAAGCGGGCCAGCGATGCCTCGCCCCGGCTCATCGGCGCGCCCTTCCGCGGCGACCGATCAGCGACTCGATGCGTTCGTAGACCACGGGGATCACCACCAGCGTCAGGGCGGTGGAGGAGAGCAGCCCGGCGATCACCGCGATGGCCATCGGGCGGCGGATCTCCGCTCCGTCACCCCAGCCCACCGCCATCGGCAGCAGGCCCAGCACGGTGGTCGCGGTGGTCATCAGGATCGGTCGCAGCCGCACGCCGCCGGCGGTGACCACCGCTTCCCGCAAGCCCAGGCCCCGGTCGCGCAGCACGTTGATGTAGTCCACCAGTACGATGGCGTTATTGACCACGATGCCGGCCAGCATGATCAGCCCCAGCAGCACCACCACCGAGATGTTCACACCGGTCAGCCAGATGGCGACGATGCTGCCGATGAAGGCCAGGGGAATGGTGATCATGATCACCAGGGGGTGGATCAGCGACTCGAACTGGGCGGCCATGATGACGTAGACCAGGAAGACGCTCAGGGCGAGCACCAGCCACAGGCTGCGCCGGCTGCGCTGCCACTCCTCGCTCTGGCCGCTGATGCGAAAGTCGGTCCCCAGGGGCCAGTCCATGGCCCGGCCGAGTACTTCCTCGATGCGGGCGGCGGCGCCGGTCAGCGAGCCGCTGGCCAGGTTGGCGGTGACCAGGGCCGAGCGTCGGCCGTCGATGCGCCGTACCTCGCTCGGGCCCTCGCCCACCACCACGCGGGCCACCGCTTCGAGAGGAAGGGGGCGGGTGCCGTTCGGGTTGACGTCCAGGGCGCGCACCTCGTCGGTGGTTTCCCGGTCATCGAGGCCGAGGCGCACGACGATGGGAATCCTCCGGTCGAGCAGGTTGTAGCGGGTGGCCTCGGTGCCCTGCACCTTGTTGCGCACCAGCCGGGCCACGCTGCGGATGTCCAGGCCCAGGCGACTGAGACGGTCCCGGTCGTAGATCACCTGGATCTCCGGGGCGCCCCGCCGCTGGGTACTCTCCACGTCAGTCAGCTCGGGAAGCTCCGCCAGCAGGTCCGCGGCCTGATCGGCCAGGGCCCTGAGCTGGATCAGGTCGTCGGCCTGGATCTCCACCTCGATGGGGGTTTTCGAGCTGAAGAGTACCGGACGCACCACGCGGATTTCCATGTCGGGAATGGTGGCCAGGCGCCGGCGAATGCGCCGGAGGATTCGCCGCTCTGTTTCCTCGGGGCGGCGGCTGGGCGCCAGAAGCACCTTGAAGCGGGCCGTGTGCTCGCCCTCGTCGGAGCGCTGAGACTGGGCGCTGTCGAATCCCAGGGTCAACAGCAGGCTCTCGATGTCTTCGCTTTCCGCCAGCAGGGCCTGTTCGACGGGGGTCAGCACCTCGGCGGTGTGATCGAGGGGCGTGCCCACCGGCAGCGCCACTTCCACGGTGAATTCGCCCTGGTGGACTTCGGGCAGCAGCTCGCTCTCCATGCGCTGGAGGACGGCGGCGGTGGCGGCGAGGCAGGCGGTGACGGCCAGCAGCAGCAACCAGGGGTGGCTCAGGGCGGCGGTGAGTAGCTTGGGGTAGAAGCGGGGAGGGCTGCCGGCGTCCGGGGGCAGCCGGCGGCGGGCCCGTCGCCCGATGGCCGCCAGGCCCCGGCCGACCAGGCGCGCCAGCAGGAAGAGGAGAATCAGCAGCGCCAGCAGCGCCCGGCCGGCGATCTCGAGAGGCAGGGCCACGGCCAGCAGCAGCAGCCGGAAAGGAGTGGCCGCGATCGAGCGCGTCAGCGAGGTCGAGCGGAAGGCGTCGGCGAAACGCCGGGCGGAGGCGACGCGCAGCAGCTCCCGCAGGCGGTAGGGCGCCGCGGGTCGTGTCCCTGAACCGCCGAGGGCGGCGAGCATCGGGATCAGGACCAGGGCCACCGCCGCCGAAGCGAGCAGGGAGACCACCACCGCCGTGCCCAGGTCGCCGAAGGCCTGGCCCGCCACGCCTTCGATGAAGACCATGGGAAAGAACACCGCCACCGAGGTCAGGGTCGAGGCGAAGACCGCCGAGCGCACCTCGCGGGTGCCCCGCACCACCGCCTGGTCCGGAGTGTCACCCTCCTCCCGGCAGCGGTGGATCGACTCCAGCACGACGATGGAAGAATCCACGAGCATACCGATGCCGAGGGCCAGGCCGCCGAGAGACATGATGTTCAGCGAGACGCCGAGCAGGTTGAGCGGTGCGAAGGTGATGGCCAGGGAGACGGGGATGCTCGCCGCGATGATCGCTGTCGGCCGCAGGCGACGGAGGAACAGCAGCAGCACGGCGACCGCCAGCAGGCCACCGAGGATGGCGGCCTGGCGCACCTCGCGCAGACTGCTCTCGATGAACAGGGAACGGTCTGCGACGACTTTGAGTGCGGCCTTCTCGTCGTGAGCCAGCAGGGCCGCGAGGCTGGTGCTTTCTTCCCCCTCGTCGGCGCTGCCCACCGCCTGTCGCACCCGGTGGGCCAGGTCGACGATGTTCGCGTCGGCTTCCTTGAAGATCTCGACGCGCACGGCGGGTCGCCCGTCGGTGCGGGTGATGATCTCCCGCTCCTTGTGGGATCGCACCACCCGGCCCAGGTCCTTGATGCGCAGCGGCGCGCCGTCCCGCTCGGCCACCACCGTGTCGGCGATCTGCTGAAGGTTCGTGAATTCGCCGAGGGTGCGTACCATGTATTCGCTGCGACCGTCGCGGATCGTTCCCCCGGCAAGGTTGATGTTCTCGGCCGCCAGGCGGTCGATGACCTGGGCGGCGGAAATGCGCAGGCGCCGGAGTTGCTCCTCGTCGAGCAGGACCTGGATCTCTTCTTCCAGGCCGCCGCTGACACGCACTGCCGCCACGCCGCGAATCGGTTCGAGGGTGCGCTTGATGCGCCGGTCGGCCAGGCGGCGCAGGCGACGCAGTTCGGTTTCGTCCGAAGGGCCCTCGCGGGTCGAGGCCAGGGACAATTCCAGCACGGCGTCTTCCGAGGGGTCGTAGTGCAGGATCAGCGGTCGCTCGGCCTGCTCGGGGAGCAACACACGGTCCAACTCCTCCAGCACGCTCTGGGTGGCCTCGGCCATGTCGGCCTTCCAGTCGAATTCCAGCACCACGTCGCTGACGCCCGCCCGGGAGATGGAACTGATCCGGCCCAGGCCGCCGACCACTCCCACGGCTTCCTCGATGGGCCGGGAGATGTCGCTCTCCACCTCCTGGGGGGCCGCACCCGGGTACTCGGTGCGGACGGTGATGGTGGGGTAGGTCAGTTCGGGCATCAGCCGCAGGGCCAGGCGCGAGTAGGAGAGGGCGCCGAAGACGACGGCCGCGAGAAAGACCATCGTGATGGCCACCGGGCGCGTGACCAGGTAGCTGCCTGCTTGCCGGTGCTCCACCGTCAGGCTCCCGGTGCGGGGGACGGCACTTCGCTGACCCGGGCGCCTTCCTTGAGACCGGTTTGGCCGGCCACCACCAGCCGGTCTCCTTCTTCGATGCCGGAGACGGGCTTGATCGATTCCCGATCGGCCAGCTCGATCTCGATCTCCACCTTGTGGGCCCGCTGCTCGTCATCGATCCGGAACAGCCAGGTGCGGTCCCGGTCGTAGATCACAGCCTGCTTGGGCACCAGGACGGCGTCGTCCTGCACTTGGGTGACCAGGGCCACGTCGACGTACATGCCGGGGCGCAGGCCGGGCTGGGCACCCACGGCCAGGGTCACCTTGGAGGTGCCGGTGGCAGGGTCGATCACCGGAGAGATGCGCTGGATCCGGCCGGTGTAGGTCGTCTCGCCCAGCGAGCGGGAACTGATGCGGCCCACCTGGCCGGGGGACAGGCGCGAGAGGTCTTTTTCCGGGACGAAGATCCGCGCCACCAGGGAATCGAAATCGACGATTTCGAACAGGGGGGCGCCGATCTGCACCCGTTCGCCGGGCTGTACCGAACGTTCGGCGATCGTCCCGTCGATAGGCGCCCGGATCGTGGTGAACTCCAGCTCGCGGCGGGCGTCGGCCAGTTCCAGTTCGATCTGTTCGAGCTGGTAGCGACTCTCGCTGAACTCCTGCTCGCTGATCAGCTTTTTCCGCCACAGGCGCTCGATTCGATCGGTTTCGCGCCGCTGTTTGCGCAGGCGGCTTTCCGCCTTGGCCACCGCCGAGCGGGCCTGTCGGTCGTCGAGCTGCGCCAGCAGGTCACCCCGGCGCACCAGGTCGCCTTCCTCCACGGCGAGCCGGGTGACGATGCCGGTGGCCTGGGAATAGACTTTCACCTGGCGCTCGGCTTCCAGGTTGGCGGTGGCGCGGAGCAGCGCCTCGATGCGGCCCCGACGGGCGACGGCCAGGGTGACGGGAACGGCCGGTTCCGCCGTTTCCCCGGCGGTGGCCGGCTCCGCCGGCTTCTCGGCGGCTTCCACGTCCTGGGGTGCGGTACAGGAAGCCATGCCCCCCAGGGCCGGCAGCAGGGCCAGGATCGAGAGCAGGAGTCTGGTGGACGGGCACATGGCGCATCTCCTCGAGATTCCATAACGTGACCGACCGCTTCGAGGTTACGGCCGGCTGCAGGAAAGGTGTAACCCGGGGAATGCGGCGGAGCGACGGCGGGAAGGGCCAATGGCACCGGGGGCACGACGACCGGTTGCAGATCCGGGGCGCCGGTCGTGGCCTCCGTTCTGGGCGTGGTGCCGAAAACCGACCTGCCGGATTCAGGGGCAGGGATTGTCGTTGAGGCGCGTGACCCCCGCGCCATCACCCAGGGCGCTCTCCCCCCCGGTTCCCTGGCCGGTGACCAGCCAGTAGAACGCCTCGCCCCTGACGGGAATCAGCGTGTCGTCCAGGAAGGTGTCCGCCAGCCCGCAGAAGCGATCGGCGTAGGCGTTGCTGCCGGGAAGCTGGGTGTAAGAGCCGCCGCCGACGAGCACCGCCAGGTCACCGCGGTAGAGATTGAACGTGGAGTAGGCCGGATCCGACTGCCACCTCACCCGCGGATGGTCCACCTGGTCGAAGAGCACGATACCGTCGTCCAGGTCGCAGCGGTCACCCTCGCCGTCACCGTCCACGTCCGCCTGGGCGGGGTTCGGTGTGGTCGGGCAGTTGTCGCAGATGTCCCCGTCGCCGTCGCCGTCGCCGTCTTCCTGGGCGGGATTGGCCCGGTGGGGGCAGTTGTCGCAGGCGTTGCCCAGGCCGTCGGCGTCGCCGTCCTTCTGCGTGGGGTTGGGCGTGGTCAGGCAGTTGTCGCAGGCGTCTCCGGCCCCGTCGCCGTCGGTGTCGAGCTGATCCGGGTTGGCGGTGAAGCGGCAGTTGTCGCAGAGATTGCGCACGCCGTCGGAGTCCGAGTCCATCCCGTCGGCATCCTCGTCGATCAGCCCGTCGCAGTCGTCGTCGAAACCGTTGCAGGCCTCGGTGGCCCCGGGGTAGGCCTGGTCGTTACTGTCGTCGCAGTCGCCGTCGCAGACGCGCGCGCCGTCGCCGTCGTCGTCGGCCTCGTCCGCCGGCACCGTGGGCCAGAGTGGATCGTCACAGTCGTTGTTGGCGCCATCGCAGAGTTGCGGAGCACCGGGGTAGGTGTCGGCGTCGTTGGGATCGCAGTCGCAGGCGTCCCCGGCCCCGTCGCCGTCGGTGTCGAGCTGGTCGGCGTTGGCCACGGCGGGGCAGTTGTCGACGCCGTTGCGCACCCCGTCCTCGTCGACGTCACCGCAGACCGCGCCCTGCTGACTGCGGAAGTGGTTGTATGCCACCCAGAAGTTTTCCTCCGGGGCGGGCAGGGTGCCGTCGTCCGCGATATTGGTGCGGTGGTAGGCGTGCTGGTTCCACAGGGGTCGGGCGGCGGGCCAGGTCGTGGCCGGATCGTGGATCACCCGTACGCCGCTGGCGCCGACTCGGTCGTAGTCGTTGGCGGCGATGACGATCTCAGCCTGGCCGTCCCCGTCCACGTCGGCGATCACCGGCCCCTCGACGCCGGTGGCCGAGGAGTTGTCGATCTCGCCGATGGGGGCGCCGTCGCTGCCGCGCCAGATGCGCAGGCGCTGCTCGTCGGTCTGGGCCACGTCGAGGGTGCCGTCGGCGTCGAAGTCGAAGAAGGCGGGGGACGAGCGGGAAGACGAGGTGTCGGCCAGGGCCCGGGTCCACAGCCGTTGCAGACAATCGGTCTGGCCACCGGTGGGGGCCACGTACTGCAGCATGGTGAAGCCGCTTCCGCCGGCCACGGCCACCTCCGGGACGCAGTCGCCGTCCACGTCTCCCAGGGCCGGCGGGCCGCCCAGCCAGGGAGTGCCGGCGTCGCTCTCGAGGGGTTGCTCGCAGCGTATCGCGCCGGTGGCTCCCTCGAGGATGAAGACACGGCTGGTGCCGTGATCCACCACCACCACCTCGGGCAGACCGTCGAGATCGAAGTCGCCTACCGCCGGGTAGTGCGGTCCGGTTCCCAAAGCCGCCTGCTGCCAGAGCACCGTGCCGTCGGCCTTCAGGGCCTTGGGGCCGGTGAGCACCTCCGCCAGGCCATCGCCGTCCACGTCGGCGGCGATGGAGATCACCGCGCTGCGGTCACCATCGTCGAAGAGCAGCGCGCCCTGGTTCGAGAAGACCGCGCTGCCCGCCAGCACCTCCGCCCGGCCGTCGGCGTCGAGATCCGCCAGGGAAAGCTGGGTGTAGGGATCGAGGGGCAGCAGCAGCTTGGCGCTGCACCAGAGGAATCGACCGTCGGCGTCGAAGGCGACGACACGGTTCAAGGTCTCCTGGAGCCGGCCTTCGAGCACCCCGACGATCTCGGGGCGGTTGTCTCCGAGCAGATTTCCCAGGGCCAGTCCCGACGCGGGAGCCAGAAAACCGGTGTCGCCCCTGGCGTTCAGGGGCACGCAGGCGCCGCCGTCGGCGCAGACCCGGCAGCCCGGGTCCGCCACACTCAACAACTCGCTGGCATCACTGCCCCGGACGACCCGGAGCACACCGTCTTCCGCGTCGAGTACATCGTTGCGATCGGTGAAGGAGATGAAGGCCAGTTCTGTCGCGCCGTCGGCGTCCAGATCGGCCGCCAGCGGTTCGGTCATCACCTGCCGGGAGTCGGGTACCGTCGAAGAACCCGTCCACGCCCGCTCTTCGACCAGGCCCGCTGCCAGGGGTAAACCAAGACTCAACACCAAAAAGAGCAGTCCGCGCATGCCGTCGTCTCGGGCCCCTTCGCGGCATTATATCCCGCGGGCCTCGTGCCCTGTCTATCGGCGGCTGATCGCCGCCAACAGGGAGTCGAGAGCCGGGTCGGGGTGGTAGGTCAGCACCTGGCGCAGGCGGGTGGCTGCCGCCTCGGTGTCGCCTCCCGCCAGATCGAGCTGGGCCAGGGCGAGGGCGGCGCGGAAACAGCGGGGATCGCAGGCGAGAGCGCGCTCGAGGTGTCGGCGGGCGGCGAGCGGTGAGGGACCGAGCTTGGCCAGCCCGCGTCCCAGTTCCCAGTGGGCGGCCAGGGCGCGGGTGGGCCCGATCGCCAGGGTGACCACCAGCAGGGCGGCGGCGGGCAGCCGCCAGCGTGCAGCCGGGCGGGGGGGGGCGGCTCCGGTCGAGGCGGCCCGGCTCAGCCCCGCGGCCAGCGCGAAGAAGTACAGGCTCGAGGGGTGGTGCAGAGTGTGGGAGAAGGCGAGACCCGGCAGGGCGCCGCCGAGCGCCGCCGCCGCCGCGACGGCGCGTCCGCCACCGTCGCGGCGCGCCCGCTGCCAGGCCCCGGCGAGGACCACCGCCAGCAAGGCGGCCAGCAGCAGGGCCGCCCCCACGCCGCCGTCGACCGCCTGCTCGAGCAGGGCGTTGTGGGGGTCGGCGGCGAAGAGCCCGGGGGCGGTGAGGGGATCGCCGGCCGGGGCGCCGCGGCGGGCGCGACCCGGATAGACATCGGGGAAAGCGCCCGGCCCGTAGCCTAACAGGGGCGCGGCGCGCACCAGCTCGAGGGTGGCGGCATAGAGGGGGGCGCGGGGACCGAGCCAGCTTCCGCGCTGTTCGACCCCGTCGGCGAAGGCCTCCACCACTCGTTCCAGGGGGCGCAGGGGCAGGGGCGCCGCGGCCCAGGCCCCGACCGCCGCGGCGCCGGCCAGGGCCAGCGGGAGCGCCGCCCGCCGGGGCCAGCGGCGGTCGCGTCCCACGACCAGCGTCGTCGCCGTTACCGCTGCCAGCGCCAGGCCCGCCAGCGCGGCCCGGGAGGCGCCCATCAGCAACGCTCCGCCGAGTCCCGCCAGGGCCAGCCCCGCGCCCCCCCGCAGCCAGCGGGGTTGTCGGGTCTCGACACAGGTCCAGGCCAGCAGCGGCAACCACAAGGCCAGCACGTCTCCGCTCAGGCTGACGTGGCCGATGGGCGAGAACATCAGCCACACCGGGTAGTCGGAACGGGGGAAGGCCAGCAGGGCGCGCCACCAGAAGAGCCCCGCGACGGTCAGTCCCGCCGCCACCGACAGCCGGTGCAGGCCGTCGAGCCAGCGACGGTCGTCGGCCCCGGCCGCGCAAGCCGCGGTGATGATGAGCGCGGCGGCCAGTTGGGCCAGGCGCAGCCCCCCGCGGGCCGGGCTGGGCGACAGCGCCAGCCCGACCGCCGTCCAGGCCAGCAGGATCAGTGCCAGTTTCAGCGCCACCGACAGTCTTCCCGCGCGTCGGCGCGGGACGCCGGCGAGGAAGATCGCCGCACCCGCCGCGATCAGCACGGCCTGCCGAGGATCCTCGTGGGGCGCGACGAAACCCCGCAGTCGCAAGAGCACCATCGCCGGCAGGATGGCCAGGGCGATCCCGCTGACGAGGTTGCGTGGTGGGGTACCCCTCACAGGCCGCAGGGCGGGGCGTCGTCCAGGCTGTCGCGGGTGTCGGGGTGGGCGCTGGCCGATCCGAAGCTGCCATGGCCCCGGGGCCCCTGGGCGCGGAGCCGTACGTAGAGCGCGCGGCCCGGGTCGGGCAGGTCCGGGACGGTGGCGGGAGGCGCCGCCAGATCTTCCGCAACGCACTGGGCGCCGGTCCAGGGGTCGGTGGCGGCCACGTCGGCCACGTCGCCGAGCACCAGGTCGTAGACGATGACATCACCCAGCCGGGGTTCCTGGTCGGCGAAGTGCAGGGTCTGCTTGTCGGCGTCGAAGAGCACGTCGGCGACGATGTCGTAGTCGAAGGCGGGCTCCACCTCGATGTAGACGTCTTCTTCGCCGGTGCCCGCACGCAGGTCGCTCCACAGGGGGACGAACTTGCCGCCGCCGGCGGCCAGGGCGGCGTAGTCCCCGAGAAAGCCCGTCAGCGAGCCCTTCGAGGGGCTGTCACTGCCCCGGAGGTTGCGATCGAAGCTCTCGCCGCCATCCCGCGAAGTGGCGATGCAGATAGGGAAGGCGTCGTTCGTGCTGTCGTGCCGCCGGTCATGCCACATCAGGTGCAGCAGGCCCTTGTCGTCGACGGCCATCCAGGGGAAGAACTGGTCCCTCCCGTTGCCCACGGCATCGTCGTTGACCCTGTAGGGGGTCTCCCAGTTCGGGCCTCCGTCCGTCGAACGGGTGAAGTCGATGTCAGGGGCACCGTCCCGGTCGTCGGACCAGGTGTCGCCGCCGTCGTTGGAGTGGGAGACGATCAGCCGGTGGGGCGAGAAAGAACCGACGTAGTCCAGGTAGCCGTAGAGCACCGTGCCGTCGCCGCAGAAGGCGAGGGTCGGATCGCCTTGATTGGGTTGGGCGCGAAAGGGCATCACCCCGTCGCTGAAGGTCCGGCCGCCGTCGTGACTGGCGTAGACCTCCGCCGCCCAACTGCCCTCCCGGGCGTCGTTGGCGCCGCCGACGATGTTGTTCGGATCGTTTGGATGGATGGCGATCGAGGTTTCGTTCTGATCGCGGCCCGAGCTGTCCTGGTGGGCCCGGCGATTGGTGCCGCCGGCCCCCCCGTCGGTGCGGGCGGGGGGCGAGGGCGGGTCGAAGGTGAGCACGGGCTTGTCGGGGATACCTTTCCCCCCGCCGCCCGGCAGGGGGGGGACGTCGGGGCGAGGCGGGTTTCGCGGCGCCGGAATCCCGGTGAAGAGCAGGGCCGCCGACGCCGCCGGGGCGGTCGCCGCGAGCAGCCAGGGCCGGACGCGGCGACGGTTCGGGGGGCGCATGGCGGACTCCTCGTGCCTTTCAGTGGGAACCGATCGTGTAGCGCCGGGTGAGCTTCACGATCAGCCCGGAGAGTAGCAAAAGGCCCACCAGGTTGGGAAGCGCCATCAGGGCGTTCATCAGGTCGGAGATCTTCCACACCAGGTCGAGCCGCGCGACGGTGCCGACGAAGGTCGAGGTCACGAAGAGCAGCCGGTAGGGCCGCACGGCGCCCACGCCGAGCAGGTACTCGATGCTCTTCTCCCCGTAATAGCACCAGCCGAGGATGGTGGAGAAGGCGAACATGGACAGGCTCAGCGCCACGATGGTGTCCCCCCACTGTCCGGGCAGCCCTTCCCGAAAGGCGAGCTGGGTCAGCGGAGCGCCGGTCTCGCCGCTGGTCCAGCTGCCGGTGCAGAGAATCGCCAGGCCGGTCAGCGAGCAGACCACGATGGTGTCGATGAAGGTCTGGGTCATCGACACCAGGGCCTGGCGCACCGGCTCGCGGGTCTGGGCGGCGGCAGCGGCGATACCCGCCGAGCCGAGGCCGGACTCGTTGGAGAAGATGCCCCGGGCCACGCCCTGGCGGATCACCTCCCGCAGAGCCGCGCCCGCAAAGCCCCCGGTGGCGGCCACCGGCGAGAAGGCACCGGTGAAGATCTCGGCGAAGACGCGCGGCAGCTCCGAGGCGTGGGTGGCGATCACCACGCCGCAGCCCAGCGTGTAGAGCGCGATCATCAGCGGGACGAAGACGCCGGTGAAGCGACCGATGGAGCGGATCCCGCCAAGGATCACGGCGCCTGCCGCCAGAGCGATGACCAGCCCGGTGACCCACTCGGGAATACCGAACGAAGAGCCCAGGGCGTCGGCCACCGAGTTGGACTGCACCATGTTGCCGATGCCGAAAGAGGCGATGGTGGCGAACAGGGCGAAGAGGGCGCCCAGCGCGGGACCCACCTTGCCCAGGGAGATGCCCCGGGAGAGGTAGTACATGGGCCCGCCCGATTGCTCGCCCCGGGGGTCGGTGACGCGGTAGTGCACCGAGAGCAGCGCTTCCGAGTACTTGGTGGCCATGCCGACCAGTCCGGTGACCCACATCCACAGCAAAGCGCCGGGGCCGCCCGCTCCAATGGCCAGGGCCACGCCGACGATGTTGCCCGTACCCACGGTGGCGGCCAGGGCGGTCATCAGCGCCTGGAAGTGGGAGATGTCTCCCTCTGCGCCGCTCTCCCGGCGAACCACCAGGGCCAGGTAGAGGGAGTGGCCGAGCCGGGTGAACTGCAGGCCGCGCAGTCGCAGGGTCAGGTAGAGCCCGGTCAGCAGCAGCAGGGGAATCAGCAGGTAGGGGCCCCAGGCGAAGTCCGAGGCCCGGGCCACCATCTCGGTCAGGTTCACGGCCGTCCTCCAGCGACGGGCTCGATTCTAGCAGCCCGTCGAACGGGTCCCTGGCGCGCGGTACGCCACTCTTCGGCCGGGGCGGACGGACCCCGGAGTCGGAGTCTTTTCCAGGAGAAAGCATTTGTCGGCGGACCGCCCGCCCCGTCGCGTTATGATGCGGATTTCGGAGGATCGACGGTGAGGGAAGCGATCAAACTCAACCTCGGCTGCGGGGGGAACCTGCTGCCGGGCTATGTCAACGTGGACAAGGTCGGCGAGCCGGACCTGCGGCACGACCTGGAAGTCTTTCCCTGGCCCTTCGATGACGACTCCGTCGGCGAAGTCGTGCTCAACCATGTGCTCGAGCACTTGGGCCAGACGACGGACACCTACCTGGGCATCATGCGCGAGCTGTACCGGGTCTGTCGCGGTGGGGCGCGGATTCGCATCCACGTACCCCACCCCCGTCACGACGACTTCATCAACGACCCGACCCACGTGCGGGCGGTGACCCCCGACAGCCTGTTGCTCTTCTCCCAGCGCAAGAACCTCGAGTGGGTGCGCCGCCGTTGCGCCAACTCCACCCTCGGCCTGAGTCTCGGCGTCGATTTCGAACTGGCCGACTTCAAGCTCGAACTCGACCCCGCCTGGGGCGAGCGCCTGCAGAAAGGCGAGATCGACCAGAACGTTCTCTTCGACGCGGTGCGCCGCTACAACAACGTGGTCAAGGAATTCCGCATGGAGCTGCGGGTGGTCAAGCCGCCTACTTCGCAGACGGATCCAGGCAGTAACCCCGTGCCCGGACCGTGAGCAGAAGCCGGGGCGATTCGGGGTCCTCCTCGAGCTTCGAGCGCAGGCCGTAGATGATGTTGTCCACGGTGCGGCGTGTGCCACGGTATTCGGGGCCCCAGACCTCTTCGACGATCCGGCTGCGGGACAGGGCGCGACCGTGGCTCCGGGCCAGCAGGGCCAGGACGTCGAATTCCTTCGGGGTCAGGTGCACCGCTTCGCCGTTGCGGTAGACACGGCCGGCTCCGAAATCGATTTCGATCGCGCCGACCGTCAGGGTGGGCTCTTCGTCCTGGCGCCGCAGGCGGGCGACGATCCGGGCCAGCAGCTCGCCCAGGTCGAAGGGCTTGGTGACATAGTCGTCGGCGCCGGCGTGCAGGCCGTAGATCTTGTCTTCCGGGGTGTCGCGCGCCGAGAGGATGATCACCGGGCCCTGGTAGCCCTCCTTGCGTGCGGCCTGGAGCACGTACGAGCCGTCCAGGCCGGGAAGCATCAGGTCGAGCAAGACCAGATCGGGCGGGTTGTGACGAATCACCTCGAGGGCTTCCTGGCCGCGGATGGCGGTGGAGACCCGGTATCCGGCTGCCGCGAGGGCCGTCGCCAGGCCCTCCCGCAGGGAGCGGTCGTCTTCCACCACCAGCAGGTGGGGGGCGCGGGTCATGGGCTGCGATCCAGGGGGACGTGGATGTAGAAGCGCGTCCCGCCCCCCCGCCGATCGAGGGCTCCGAGCTTGCCCCGGTGCGCGATGGCGATTTGTGAGGCGATGGCCAGTCCCAGCCCGGAGCCGCCGGGATCCACCACGCCGGCGGGTATCCTGCGCTGGAAAGGCTCGAAGATGCGGCTGCGGTTCTCGGAGGGAAGGCCCGGACCCCGGTCGCTGACCACGAAGATCACGCGTCCGGCGAGCTGGCGCACGGCCAGTTCCACGGGCTTCGGATCGGCGCTGTACTTGAGCGCATTGCTGATCAGGTTGATCACCGCCTCGGCCAGGGATTCGGGGTCGCCCCGCAAGGGCGCCCGGGGAGAGGCGATGCGAATCTTCACCCTGGAGCTTTCCGGGAGCAGGCGGCGGACCTGTTGGACGATTTCACCGGCCGTGGTGCGTCGCCGGCGATAGAGATCGGCGCTCGAGCGGATTTCCCGCCAGCGCAGGATGCGTTGGACCAGTTCCTGCAGGCGGCTCGTCTCCCGCGCAATGGAGCGCAGGGACGCACGACCGACCGGGGGCAGGTCGTGTTTCTCGAGTATCTGGGTGTGCAGGCGGATCCCCGCCAGGGGGGTGAGCAGTTCGTGGCCCATGTGGGAGAGGAACGTCTCCTGGATCCGCGCCAGGCGCGCACCGCGCCAGGCCAGCACCAGCAGCAGGAAAGCGCCGGCGATCACCGACAGGGCGAAGGCGGTGACCAGAATGCCGAAGATCAGGTCGCGCGGGCCGTCCCGGGAAGTCATCACGGCGACGCCGACACCGGTGACCAGGGTGGTGGGCACGATCACCGCCAGCAGAATCAGGTAGACCAGCCAGCGCAGGTTGACCTGCAGGGGGTCCCGCGCCTTGCGCCGCCGGGGGGAGGCTGTTTCGCCGCGTGCCATAGGCCTCAAGAATGCCACGAAAAAAAGGGCGCTTCCCCAGGGGAAGCGCCCGTCAGAACGTGAATCGCGGCACGGGGGTCGGGTCGGGCCCCGATGCCCGAACTCGTCAGTACTGGTAGCCCACTCCCAGGGAGACCGTCAGCGGATCCAGGTCGGCGGATCCGGTGCCGATCACCGTTGGAGTCGAAGAGACGTAGCGCTCGATCGCGATATCCGGACCGCCCATCAGGTAGCGCAGGTTGGAGCTGAAATACCAGCCGTTGTCGCCGATCGGCGTGTCGAAGCGCAGGGTGACGCCGTAGAGCAGCGCATCGTCCAGTGTTACGCGCCGAAGGCTCTCGGTAGCCGACGCCTGGCTGAGGTTGAGGTCGTCGAACATCGCCTGGGCCAGCACGACGCCGAGGCGCACGGCGGTGTCGCCCCACTGGGTGAGGTCCCAGATACCGGCCACCTGGATCATCGTCATGTCGGCTTCACCGGCGTCGAACGGGCCGGCGGTGTCGATGTCGAACTGCACGTCGAAACTGGCGATGGAAAGGCCCAGGTCCACGGTGAAGCTGTCGTTCACCCGATAACCCGCCACCAGCTCGGGGACCAGCACGGCGTGGAAGTCGACGGTGGTGCTGTTGGCCAGGCCGTTCATGGTCCCGTCGCCGCCGACCGGGTTGATGTACATCGCCCGGGCCTCGAAGCTCCAGGGACTGCCGCTCGCCAGGACGGGGCCCGGTCCGAGAACGGCTGCCGCGACGACTGCAAGAAGAACTGCACAACGCATCCGGGAGCGCATCACTCCATCTCCTTCATTTTTCCGGTTCACACAACCCCAACGTTAGTGACCGGCTTCCCGTATTGTCAACAGCGGAGAGCAAGGATAACAGGTGACGGGCAAATGCGGGTAGCGGGGAAAGGGGTTTCAGGCAAAAAGAAGGCGATTACTGGACGGCCGGTCGGCCGACCAGCAACAGGTGGTCGCGGCCCAGGCGGGTGGTCCACAGGATTCGGGTCCCCGGCGGCCAGGAACGCGGCGGGCCCAGTTCCTCGGCGGGACCGAGGGCCAGGGCCCGGGGATCCGAGGCCAGGTGGCGGGCCACGGCGTCGGGATCGGCCAGCAGCCGGGCCCCGGGCAGGGCGTAGAGCCGCACCAGGTCGCGCTTGTTGGGCGTGATGCCCACCCGCGCGCCGGCGGGCAGGGTCGCGCGCACTTCCCGGCCCAGTCGCCGCGCCCCCTGGGCCTGGTTGACCGCGGGTCCCAGCAAGGGAGGCCACAGGGCCCCCGTGGCGATGGCGAAGGCCAGCGGTCCGGCCCACAGGGGCGCCCGCCCCGGCAGCGCCAACGCCCCCCCCAGGCCCAGGCAGGCGGCTAGGGTCAGCATCAGCCCCGCGGCGGCGGCGTGGACCGCGGGCAGGGAGGCGATGGCCGGGGGCAGGGGCGAGCCGGCGGCGGGGAGGAGGATCCACGCTCCCACGCCGAGGGCCAGCAGGCCCACGCCCAACAGCAGCCCGCCGCCGAGTCGCCGCCCCGGGGCCCAGGCCGCGAGGGCCGGCAGAGCCCGCGCGGCGAGCAGGGCCAGGGCGGGGTAGAGGGGCAGCAGGTAGACCCCCCGCTTGCCTGCGGGCAGCGAGAAGACGATCAGCGCCAGGGCCAGCCAGAGGGCCAGCCAGAGGGAGCGGCGGTCGGCCAGCCGGCGGCGGGCGAAAGCGGGCCACAGGGCGCCGATGGTGGCGAGGGACCAGGGGAAGAAGCCCGTGAAGAGGTTTTCCAGGTGGTACCACCAGGGCTCGATGTTGTCCCACGAGTGCAGGAAGCGGTCGCCGCTGTGGTGCCAGGCGGCCTGGGCGAAGACTTCCCAGCCGGCCCGCAGGCCGACGGCCACGACCCAGGGGGCGACGGTCATGCCCAGGCCGAGGATGAAGAGCGGGTGGACGAACACGCGCCAGCTGGGGCCCTCGCTGCGCCGGGGCAACCCCGCCGCCACGGCCAGCGCCACCAGGAGCAGCGCCACCGGCCCCTTGGTCAACACGCCCAGGCCCGTGGCCAGGCCCGCGGTGAAGGGAGCCGCGCGCGGGCGCCGGGCGATGCCATCGGCGGCCCAGAGGGCGACGAAGACCCAGCAGGCGAGCAGGGCGTCGGTGGAGCCCCAGGCGCCCCGCTCGAGCACGAGCAACGAGGAAGGCAGGATCAGCGCGGCGAGAAAGCCCGTCGTCTCGTCGTACCAGCGCCGTCCCGCGTGGTAGACCAGCAGCACCAGTCCCGCCGTGGCCGCCAGGCTCGCCCAGCGGGCGGCGACCTCCCGGCCGAGGCCCCCGCCCGCGGCGGCCAGGGCTTGCAGCCACAGCAGCAGGGGCGGCTTGTCCAGGTAGAGCGCGCCGTCGTAGCGGGGCAGGAGCCAGTCGCCGCTCTGCATCATCTGCTGGGCGATCCACGCGAAACGCGGCTCGTCGGGAGGGAGCAGTTCCCGGCCGGGGACGGAGGGGCCGAGGATGGCCAGCGCCACCAGGACCGGCACCAGGCCCCGTCCGGTGGACTTCATGGCCGGTCGGCGTCCTTCAGCGCGGCTCGATTGGCGTAGACCACCAGGTCCTTGTCACCCACGCCTTTTTCGACGATCAGCGTCGGCCGCCGGTCGGGGTGGATGCGGGACAGGAGCCCTTCGGCCTGGGGGCGGCGGACGATCACCCAGAAGGGCTCGTCGCTTTCCAGGCGCCGGGCGATGCGGTCCATGGCCGCGTCGTCCCGCGGTTGGGCCGTCAGCAGCCGCCCCCCGTAGAAGGCGAACTGGGCCCGGAAATCGACCATCCCGCCGGTGGCCTCCTCCACCGTGCGCTGGCGAATGGCGGCGATGAAGGGGCGGGCCGACTTGCGTGGATCGAAAGCAGGGTGGATGACGGTGAAGATCAGCCCGTGCAGCAGCAGCCAGGTGGCGAAGGTGCCCGCCAGGGCGCGGCGGCCGGGTCGCAGGGCGAGCCACAGGTGGGCCAGGGTCAGCAGCAGCAGCACGGTGAAGAGGGGCGCGGCGGGAAGATCGACCCCCTGGCGCTGGCGTACCTTCTCGAGGCCGGCGGGGAGCCATGCCGCCGCGGCGAGGAAGGCGACGCCGAGCAGCATGCCCGCCCCGCGCAGCGGGGCCAGCGCCCGCCCGGCACGCTGCAGGCGGCGGTCGAGGTCGATGGCCAGCCAGGTGGCCAGCCAGGGATAGAGGGGCATCAGGTACAGGCCCCGCTTGCCACTGGGGATCGAGAAGAAGATCAGCACGAACAGGCAGGCGCCGGCCAGCAGCCGGGGCGCCGTCCGGTGGCGGTCCTCGCCCCGCAGCAGGGACCAGGCGGCGGCGGGCAACAGCAGGATCGTCGGTAGAAAGTCGTACCACGGGACGACCAGGAAATACCAGGGAGGCTGGTGGTGATGCCAGGACGCCGCGTAGCGCACGGCGGTCTGCCGGAAGAGGATGTTCTCGAGCCAGGCCTGCTGGCCGCCGCTGAGGGCCCCGACCGCCGCGGGGATCAGCCAGGCCCCCACCACCGCCAGCAGGGTCAGCCAGGCGGCGGCGCTGCGCAGTGACCGCCAGGTGTCCCGGCGGCCGGCCAGGGCGGCGCCGAGAAGGAAGCCCCCCAGCGGACAGATCAGCGCCACCGGTCCCTTGGCCAGGATGCCCAGTCCCATCAGGGCGAAGGCCCCGACGATCCGCCGTCGATCGACGGGCCGGCCCTCGAGCAGGCCGCCGCCCTCCACCAGCAGAAGGAAGGCCCAGGTGGTGCAGGCGGTCAGCAGCATGTCGATCTGGCCGAAAGTGCCCTGGGAAATGAAGCGGTAGGCCACCAGCAGCAGGCCCACCGCCAGTACGGGAGGGGCCCGCTGGCCGCTGAGGCGGTGAGCGAGTCGTCCCGTCGCCCAGAGGGTCAGCAACATGGCCAGAATCGAGGGCAGCACCGCCGCCGGCTGTCCCACGCCGCCGGTGACCAGGGAGGCCAGGGCGATGCACCAGAACAACAGGGGCGGCTTGTCCGGATAGGGGGCGCCATTGACGTGCGGCCGGAGGAATTGCCCGGTTTCGAGCATTTCCCGGGCCACCAGGGCGTACTTGGGTTCGTCGGGAGCCCACAGATCCCGGCGGCCCAGTTCGAGCAGGCCCAGCGTCGCCGCCAGGGCCAACAGGGCCAGCACGGCCCGCCGGGGGAAACGATGTGGGTCGGCGGCTGTCATCGCCCGCGGATTCTACACGGGTGCCGGGACCTCAGGCCTGCCGGCAGCCCACCAGGTCGCGGATCTTCGCGAGCAGCGCCTGGCGCTCGAAAGGCTTGGCCAGAAAGGCGTCGAACGCCATTTCCGGGCCCTGCTCGGGCGCCGCCCCGCGGCCGAAGCCGCTCATCGCCACCAGGGGCAGCCCCGGTCGCAGGCGCCGGGCCTCGGCGAGCACCTCTTCGCCGGGGATGTCCGGCAGGACCAGGTCCACCAGGGCGAGGTCCAGGGGAGTGTCGCCCGTAAGGGTTTCGACGGCCCGGCTGCCACTCTCGCAGGCGATACATGAGTAGCCGGCGTGGTCCAGGACGAGTGCCAGGGAGTGCAGCACGACGGGTTCGTCGTCGACGACGAGAACGCGCGGGCCGTCACGGCCCCCTTTTGTCTTCACGGTTCTTCATACCCCTTTCGCCCAGCTTGCGGGGATTCTACGCGCTTCCCGGACTTGACGCAGCACCCCCCGGGAACCAACGTCTTCTCGAGGGCGGAGCGTCTGGAACCGTCCCGCGGGAGGATGATCGTGTTCACTCAGGGCCGATACGACCACCGACACGAGGAGGACAACCCGAGCCTGGGAACCTCGACCCACGAGATGCGCGAGGTCTGCGGGATCTCTCTCGATCGCATCCGCAACGCGGGCGAGGTGCTGGCCTGCCGGATGCTGGAACAGAAGCTCGAGCGCTGTCCCGAGATCGACAAGAGCAAGGACCTGATCGAGGACATCTACTGCCTGGCCCTCAACCGGGTGCCGGCGCTCTACTACCACAGCGCGTCCTCGTTCGCGGCGCGTCTCGAAGACCAGGGGCCGCCGACGGATATTCTCGAGGCCCTCGACAAGGCCCTCGACTACGCGATCCTCAAGGTGATGGAAAACCCCCGGCGTCACTGAGACGCCGCCTTCATTCCGGCTCCGCGAAAGGACCGCCGATCGGCACCTCGATCCGTTCGCCCTGGTGGATCCAGGCTCCGGTCCGCAGTCCGTTCCAGTCGGCGATCAAGGCTGCGCCTTGCGCGCTCCCCCAGGCCATGGCGGCATAGGCCGACAGGCTGTCTCCCCGCCGCACCTCGACCTCCAGTACCGCGGGGATCACGATCTCCCGCCCGGGTCGGGCGCGTCGCGGATCACCGATGCCGCTGAGCGCGGCGAGGACCTTCCAGCGATCGGCCCGGCCGACGTGGCGGCGCGCCAGGGCGCCGAGGCTCTGGCCTTGGGCGAGCCGGACCGTACGTGCCAGGGGCACCTCGATCTCGGCGGGTCCCCGGGCCGGCAGACCGGCGCGGAGAAGGAGTGGGGCGACGGCGGCGCGGCCGTAGAGGCGGGCGGCGAGTTGCTCGAGGGATTCGTCTTCGCCCAGTTGGATCACCAGCCGCCCGTCACGGACCTTCGCCGCGGAAGGCGGGGCGGATCGAGGGGGCTCCGGCGTTGCGGCAGCGACCTCCGGGGCGGAAGCCGCGGTCTCCCGGACGGGAGTCGTGACCGGGGCCGGCCGCGGATCCACTCCCTGGGCCGCCCGGGCTTCGGGTCGTGCCAGGGCCGCGAGTACGAGCACGGCCGCCGCCGCGCCCAGGGCGCTCCACCAGGTTTCCGACATGACTCGATCCCCTTTCGGAACTCTCCTCCTGCAATCCGGGTGCCCGCGCGGTTGTGTGTCAGGGTGCAAGGGCGTGAACGATCACGGGGAAGGCGGCGATCACGAATTGGAAAGCGGGGTTCCCGGCTGGTGATGGCACTACAATGCCCCCCGTGAGCCGTATCACTCGCAGCGCCGGCGCCATCGAGCCCTACCTGGTGGACGAGAGCCGCCTCGAGGGGGGGTGTGCCGAGGAAGTCGGGTGGCCGGGCAGTGCCGAGGAAGCCGCCGAGATGCTGGCCGCGTGGCACGGGCGGGAACTGCCGGTGACCGTCTCCGGGGGCGGCACCGGCGTGGTCGGTGGACGGGTGCCCCGGGGCGGGGCGGTGCTGGCCACCGAGCGCATGAACCGGGTGCTGGACCTGCGGCCGGTGGAAGGGGGCGCCCTGCTACGGGTGCAGGCGGGGGTCAGCCTGGCCGAGGTGCAGCAGGTCGCGGCCCGGGCGGGCCTGCTCTACCCTCCGGATCCCACCGAGACCGGCTGCCTGATCGGCGGCAACCTGGCGACCAACGCTTCCGGCGCCCGCTCCCTGCGTTTCGGGTCCACCCGTCGCTGGGTCGAGGCGGTGCGGGTGGCTCTGGTGGATGGATCGAGTGCCTGGATCCGCCGGGGGGAGCCGCCCCTGGTCGGGACGTCGGTGGTCTGCGACCGGTTCGGGAATCGGCCGATCACCGTTCCCGTGCCCCGCTGGCGCCCTCCGGCCACCACCAAGTGCACGGCGGGTTACCACTGCGCGGAGGGCATGGACCTGGTGGATCTGCTGGTGGGCTCCGAGGGCACCCTGTGCGTCTTTCTCGAGGCGGAACTGCGCCTGGTGCCGGCCCCGGTGGAGATCCTCTCCGGGCTGCTGTTCTTCGAGCGGGAAGAGCAGGCCTTCGCCTTTGTCGAGGCGGCGCGTGCCGAACTCGAACCCTGGGCCCTGGAGTTGATCGGGGGCGAGGCGCTGGCGCTGCTGCGCGAGCGGGGCGCGCCGCTGCCCGCCGCGGCCCATGCGGCGATCTTCTTCGAAGAGGGCATCACGGCCGCGGCGGCCGATCGGCGGGACGGGCGCTGGGATGCCTGGCTCGCGCTGGCCGAGCGCAGCGGCGCGGCGGCCGAGTCGTGGCTGGCGGACAGCGCCGCCGACGATCGCCGCTTTCGCCGGTGGCGCCACGCGATTCCGGCGACGATCAACGAGACGCTGGCTCGTCGCGGGGTGCGCAAGGTGAGTACCGACACCGCCGTGCCCCGGGGGCGGGCCCCGGCGCTGATCGGTCGCTATCGGCGGCGCCTCGACGAACAGGGCTTCGAGTACGTGGTTTTCGGGCACGCCGGTGACGATCACGTGCACGTGAACATCTTGCCCCGGGACGCCGAACAGATGCCCCGGATCGAGAGCCTCTACCGGGAGATGGTGACGATCGCCGCGGAGATGGGCGGCGCGGTAGCCGCCGAGCACGGCCTGGGCAAGGTCAAACGGTGGGCCCTGCCGATCCAGTACGGGCCCCAGGTGATCGAGCGCATGGAGCATCTGCGACGGGCCTTCGATCCCGCCGCTCGCCTCGGCCGCGGCACGCTCTTCCCCGATCCGGCAGAGCCCGCGTGAGCCGGCCCCTGCGAGCGCTGCGGGGAGGGATTCTCACCGCCCACCCGGGGGGGCGGGTGACCTACCGGCGGGACGGATTGCTGGTGTTCGACGGTCGGGGGCGGATCGTGCACGCGGGGGCGGCGAGTCGGCGCTGGGTCCGGGTGCCGCTGGCGGGCGGCTCGGCGCGGGCGCTGGTGGCGGCGGCGTTCTGGGATCCCCACGTGCACCTGCCCCAACTCTCCATCGCCGGCCGGTATCACGAGCCGCTCGAGCGCTGGCTCGAGCGCCGGGCGCTGCCGGCGGAGGTACGGCACGGGGAGAAGACCGTGGCGCGGGCAGAGAGCGAGGCGTTCTGCCGGGCGCTGGTGGCGGCGGGCACGGCCGGGGCGGGAGTCTTCACCGCGCCCTTCGCCCACGGCCCGGTCCTGGCGCTGGAGGCGGCGCGGCGCTGGGGGCTGGCCCTGCGGGCCGGAGCGCCTTTGATCGAGCACGGAGCCCCCGCGGCCCTGTGTCACACGGCAGCGTGGTGGATGCGACGGCTGGAGCAGGCCGACGTCGCGCTGGGGGCCGGGGCGGCGGTGGTGCCGCGCTACGCGCTTTCCTGCGGGGAGAAGCTGTTGCGCCAGGCGGGGGCGCTGGCGCGGCGACGACGGCGCTGGGTGCTGAGCCACATCGCCGAGACCCGGGAGGAAGTACGCCGGGCGGCCGCGCGCTTCGACTCTCGCAGCATCGCTCGCCTCTACGACGACTGCGGCCTGCTCACCCCCCGCTCGCTGCTGGCCCACGGCGTGTGGCTCGAGCCCGGAGAACTCGAGTTGCTGCGTCGACGGCGGAGTTGGATCGTGCACTGCCCCACCTCGAACGCGGCCCTGGGGAGCGGACGGATGCCGCTCGAGGCCCTGCGCCGGTGGGGGGTGCGCTGGTGTCTGGCCAGCGACGTGGGTGCGGGGCCCCGGTTGAGCCTGCTCGACGTGATGCGCGAGGCCCTGGAAGTGCACCGCCATCACGCGAGGTTGGATCCTGCGGAGGCCTACTACCGGGCCACCCTGGCCGGGGCCGAGGCCCTGGGGTGGGGACGCGGACGGGGAGCGCTCGAAGTGGGACGTCGGGCCGACTGCGTGGTGGTGGAGGGCGAGGCGTTCCGATCCCGCACGGCGGCGGGGGTGGTGCGGGAGTGGATCGAGCGAGGGGGCGGAGTGCTGTGGCTCGCCGGTCGGCCGGGGGGCGCGGTCAGTCCTTGAACGCGGCGATGTCTCCCGCGCCTTCACGCACCAGTTGCGGACCCTCCTCGCCGCTGAGATCGACCAGGGTCGAGGGCTCGATGCCGCCCCAATCGCAGTCGAGGAAGAGATCCACCCGGCGCAGCAGGCGCGCGTCGATCTCGTCGGGGTCCATCAGTGGGTACTCGTCACCCGGCAGCCGCAGCGAGGTGGCCAGCAGGCCTCCACCTGCCGCCCGGGCCACTTCACGGCAGACGGTGTGATCGGGGACGCGCAGGCCGATGGTCTTGCGCTTCGAGAGCAGGATGCGGGGGACTTCCCGACTGGCAGGCAGGATGAAGGTGTAGGGCCCCGGCAGAAAGCGCCGCAGGATACGGTAGCTGTGGTTGGTCACCAGGGCGTAGCGGGCGACGTCGGAGAGGTCGGGGACGATCAGGCTGAAGAGTTTGCGCTCAGGGTCGAATTGCTTGATGCGGGAGATCTTCTCGAGGGCCGCCTTGGAACCGGGACGGGCGGTGAAGGCGTAGGTGGTGTCGGTGGGCAGGATCACCACGCCGTGGTCGGCGAGGGTCCGGCTCGCCCGCTCGACGAAACGGCGCTGGGGGGTGACGGGATGGATGCGCAGCCGCTCACCCATCGCCCTGTGCTTCCGGATCTTCGGGTGCCGCCACGTAGCGTCCCTTCTCGTCCTGTTCGAGGCGGGCGAAGGCGCAGTCGGGGTCGTGGGTGAAGAAGAAGCGTCCGCCCCGGGCCAGCATCTGCTCGAGGAAGGCGCGCTTCTCGTCGATGATCAGCTCGGGGTAGCGGTCATAGCCCATGGAGATCGGCAGGTGGGTCCAGGCGCGGCCGGGGATCAGGTCGGCGACGAAGACCAGCGGGCCGCGGGGAGTGTCGATCTCGGTGAGCATCATGCCGGGGGTGTGGCCGTCGGAAAAGTGGAAACGGTAACCCTCGCCCAGGGTGGGAGAGGTTTCACCGTCGACCAGTTCCAGGCGCCCGGAGGCCTCGAGCAGGGCGTTGAGGTGGGGCAGGTAGGAGGCCCGATCGCGAGGGTGGGGCGCCCGGGCGCGTTCCCACTGGCGGCGACCGACGAGAAAGCGCGCGCGAGGGAAGAGCAGTTCGCCTTCGCGGTCGGGACTCCAGGCCGAGAGCAGGCCGCCGACGTGATCGAAATGCAGGTGACTGAGCACCACCACGTCGATCTGTTCGTGGGACAGGCCCTGGCGGGCCAGGCTGTCGAGCAGCACGTGCCGGTCTTCCCTCACTCCGTAGCGCTCCCGCAGCTTGGGTTCGAAGAAGGCGCCTATACCTGCTTCGAGGAGCAGGGTGCGCCCCTGCTCCTCTCGAATCAGCAGACTGCGGCAGGCCAGGGGAATCCGGTGCCGGTCGTCCACCCGGGTCCAGCGTTCCCACAGGGCCCGGGGGCAGTTGCCGAACATGGCGCCCCCGTCGAGCCACTGGGTGTTGCCCTCAAGGGCCGTGAGTTGCATCGATCGCGTTTTCATGGGCCGCGATTGTCACCGCTCGAGGCGCGGTTGTCACGGCCAGGGCCGCCAGGCGCTGGGCGACGGGCGCGTAACGCGGGTCGAGAGCCGAGGCCCGTGCCGCGGCGTCGGCCGCCGCGGAGCCCTCGCCGAGTCGCTCGCGCACCAGGGCCAGGTTGTTCCAGGCGACCGCCAGCCGGTCGTCGCGTTCGAGGGCCTGCTCGAGGTATTCAGCGGCCGACGCCGGGTCCCCGGCCACCAGCAGGGCGTAGCCCATGTTGTTCAGCGGCCAGGGATTGGAAGGGTCGAGACGGGCGCTGCGGCGAAAGGCCTCGAAGGCGGCGTCCCGGTCGCCGGCGGCGAGCAGGATGCGGCCGAGCACGTTGTAGGTGGGGGCGAAGTCTTCGTCGATGCCGAGCGCCTCGTCGATGGCCGCGCGGGCGCCGTCGAGGTCACCGCGCTCGAGGCGGACCCGGGCCAGGTTCACCCGGGCGCGAGCGAAGTTTTCCATCTTCCAGCAGGCCTGCTCGAGGCTCGCTTCGGCGGCTTCCAACTCGCCGCTCTTCCACTGGGCCAGTCCCCGCGTGTAGATCTCGTAGGGGGTCGCGTCGTCCGCGGTGTCCTCGACGGCCGCCTCGCTGGTGGTGACCTCCGGCGGGCTTTCGTCCTCGACCAGGGGCTGGCTGGGCTCGGTGAAGGTGGCGGGGAGGGGGGTGACGCTCGGCTGCGGCTCCGCGGTCACGCTGGGAGTCACCGTGGGGATGGGCGGAGCAGGATCGTCCGAGCAGGCTGCGGCGAAAAGCACGAGGGTGCCGAGGGCGGCGGTCTTCAGGGCGCTGGTCTTCATGTCTCTGCCTCCTGTGAATGGTGGTGGGGGTTGCGGCCCTTCCTTGTGCGAAGGGCGTGCCGGAGAGGCAGAGGTGGGGCACATGGTTCCTAAAGAGTTGCTGTTGCTTGCCTTATGGGGAATGTGGCGGACCGAGGCCAGCCCCTGCCACTGTGGCCCCCGGGCCACGCTGTGGCCCCGGGGACACGGTTTCGCCGGCTGTGGGTCTCCCGGCGCGCTCAGTCCACCGTCAGCACGATCTTTCCCGTGGTGCCGCGGCGGCGGAGGTGTTCGAGGGCCTGGCCGGCGGCCTCGAGGGGAAAGCGGGCGGTGACCTGGGGGGTCAGGGTGGCGAGCAGGCCCCGCCGGTCCAGGTCGTCGAGGGCCGCGCCGAAGAGGTCGGCCCTGTGCCAGAGGTGGACCAGGTTGAAGCCGGCCACCGAGCGGTTGTGCTGCACCAGGTCGAAGGGCGAGATCGACGCCGTGCGCAGGTAGCGCCAGGTCAGTCGGGGCCAGGAGCGTTTCGGCCCCGCCGGTGTCATGGAGGCGAAGCCGTAGAGCACCAGTCGCCCCTCCGGGGGAAGGGCGGCCAGCCCCCGGGTCAGGCTGCGTCCCCCCACCGCGTCGAAGATCAGGTCGGGGCCGCGTTTGTCGGTCAGCTTCCGCACCGCCCGCCAGATGCGGTAGTCGGCCGAGACCAGCACCTCCTCCGCGCCCGCCTGCCGCGCGGCGGCTTGCTTTTCCCCGCTGCCCACCGCACCGATCACCCGTGCGCCCCGGGCCCGGGCCAGGCGGCAGGCGGCCTGGCCGACACCCCCCGCGGCGGCGGTGATCACCACGGTCTCGCCCCGCTCCAGGCGACCGAGGCGCATCAGCCCGTACCACGCCGTGAGGGTCGCCACGGGAAACGCCGCTCCCTGCTCGAAGCTCCACGCCTGAGGCAGGCGGCGGACCCAGGCGCGCTCCGTCAGCAGGTGCGAGGCGTAGGCGCCGAAGCGGGTGACCGCCATCACCTTCTCGCCGGGCCGGATGTCGTGCACGTCGCGGCCTACGGCCAGAACTTCTCCGGCCACCTCGAAACCCGGCGCAAAGGGGGGCCTGGGCGCTGCCTGGTAGAGCCCCAGGCGACAGAAGACGTCGGCGAAGTTGAGGCCCACGGCGCGTACGCCGATCAGCACCTGCTCACCGGTCGGCGGTTGGGGCGAAAAGCGCTCGACGCGCATCACCTCCGGACCTCCATACCGGCTGACGACGACTCGGCTGGCGGCTTCCGCTTTCATTTCATCCCCGCTCCATGCCCAGCGTGCGCATTTTCTTGTAGAGCGAGCTGCGTTCGAGGCCCAGCTCGCGTGCGGTGGCGCTCATGTTGCCGCCGTGCCGCTCGAGGGCTGCGGCGATGAACTCCCGCTCGAATGCGGCCACCGCGTCTCCCAGTCGGCCTCCTGCCGCCACGGCCGCGGCGGGGGCCGTCGTCTGGCGGCCCAGGTGGGCGCGCACCATGGCGGCGTCGATCTCGTCCCGTTCGGCGAGGATCACCAGCCGTTCCATCAGGTTGCGTAGTTGGCGCACGTTGCCGGGCCAGCTCTGGGCGCCGAGCACCTCGAGGGCGTCGTCGCCGAGCGTCACGGGCGCCGCCCGCCCGCATTCCCGTCGTGCCCGCTCGAGGAAGTGTCGGGCCAGCAGCGGGATGTCTTCCCGTCGGGCCCGCAGGGGGGGGACTTCCACGATGAACTGCTCGAGGCGGTAGAACAGGTCCTGGCGGAAGCGTCCCCGGCGGATCTGTGCGGGCAGGTCCCGGTTGGTGGCGGCGACGATGCGGGCATCGACGTGGACCGCGCTCTCGGCCCCCACCCGCTCGATCTCGCCCTCCTCCAGGGCCCGCAGCAGCTTGGCCTGGGCCGGCAGGGGGATCTCCCCGATCTCGTCTAGGAAGAGCGTGCCTCCCGAGGCGCGTTCGAAACGTCCCCGGCGGTGTTGCACCGCTCCGGTGAAGGCGCCCTTGACGTGACCGAAGAGTTCGGCCTCGAACAGCTCGGCGGGCACGGCGGCGCAGTTGACCCGCACCAGCGGTCCGCCGGCCCGGGGGGAGAGGCGATGGATCGCCCGGGCCACCAGCTCCTTGCCCGTGCCGTTCTCTCCGAGCACCAGGACCCGCGTCGCATGCCGGGCGATCTTCTCGATCGCTCTCCGCATCGCCTGGACCGCCGGACTGTCGCCGAGGATGGCGTCCATCGGCGGCGCGCCCGCCGGGGGTTCGCGTTCGGCCCGGTCCCGGGCGCTTTCGAGGGCGCGCCGGAGGCGCAGCAGGATCGCTTCGGCCGAGGGCGGCTTTTCGAGAAAATCCCAGGCGCCCGCCTGTACCGCCCGCACCGCGTTGTCCAGCCCCGCGTGGGCCGTCAACACGATCACGGGCGGTGCTCCCTCCTCTTCGGCCAGGGCTTCGAGCACGCCGAAGCCGTCGAGCCGCGGCATGGAAAGGTCGAGAATCACCGCGTCGATGCCGCCCCGGCGCAGCAGCGACACGGCCTCCACCCCATCCCGGGCCTCACTGACCGCGTAGCCCTCCTGCCGCAGGGTACGCGTCAGGGTGGTGCGCAGGTTGGCCTCGTCGTCGGCGATCAGGATGCGCGACATCAGCTGGTTCCTTGGTCTGGTTCCCGGCAGCGTAGCACGCGGGCCCGTGGGATCTTCGTTCTCAACCGCTGGCGAGGGGCAGGTCGATCACGAAGCGGGCGCCGGCGCTCTGACCGCCGTCGCGCGCTTCGATGGTCCCGCCGTGGGCTGCGATCACCTGACGCACGATAGCCAGGCCGAGGCCCGTTCCCGTACCGGGGCGGCCGGTGACGTAAGGCTCGAAGATCGTTTCCCGCACGGCCTCGGGAAGACCCGGTCCGGTATCGGTCAGGGTGATGCGCAGCCGTCCCCCCGGCTCGCCGCCGTCGCGTTCCACCCAGACGCGGATCTCTCCCCGGCCTTCCATGGCCTGGCAGGCGTTGCGGGCCAGGTTGGCCAGGGCCAGGGAGAGCAGGTCGGGGTCCGCCGCTACGCGGGCGGCCAACGCCGCCGGCTCGCCGCCGACCACCAGTTCGACCGTCCCCTCGCCGGGGAGTTGCCCGCCGAGGGCCGTGCGCAGCAGGGGGGCGATCTCGGTCGCTTGGAGCTTCGGTTCGGGCAGGCGCGCGAAGTCGGCGAACTCCCGCACCAGGCGCTCGAGACGGCCGACCTCCTGGTCGATGGCCCGGGCCTCGTCGTCCAGCGCCGAGGCCAGGGCCCCTTCGCCCCTTCGGGCGGCCCGGCGCAGGTTGTCCACCGCCAGGCGGATGGGCGTCAGCGGGTTGCGCACCTCGTGGGCCAGCCGCCGGGCCACCTGCTGCCAGGCGGCGGTCTTTTCGGCGGCGCTGCGGCGATGCTCTTCCCGCAGCAGGGCCCCCCGCAGGCGCTCGACGGCCTGGGCCAGCCGGCCGGCCTCCCCACCCGCGACGGGCAGCGGCAGGGGCAGGCCCGGATCGTCGGCCGCGGCCTCCACCGCCACGGTCAACTCCCGCAGGGGGCGGGCCAGCCACGCTGCCAGGGCCAGGGCGGCGAGCAGGGCGATGCCCGCCGCGAGCAGGGCGGAGACAAGCAGGCGGCGCAGCAGTTCGTCCATCAGTCCCCGGCCCGTGGCGGCCACTTCCACCTCCACCACCAGGGCGTTGCCGGCTCCGGGGCCCGTTCGGGTGACGGCCAGCCATCCCGGCGGGGAGCGCACCGCACCCTGGCCCGGCAGGCGTCCGCGGACTTTCACCGGCAGGCCGGTGGCCGCCTGCAGTTGGGCGGCCAACTGCGATGGTGACCACTGTCGCCAGGCCACCAGCAGGCGTGGCGCCGAGGGCGATCCGCCGCAGCGCCTCCGCCAGGACACCCGCAGACGGTCGCTGTCGGGGTCGAAGTGCCAGCTCGGAGGAGTGGGCCGGCCGGCGGCCACCTCCCAGCCGTCGAGTCCCGCGCCCCGGGCCAGGGGGTCGAGACGGCGGCGCAGGCGCCCGGCGCGGCGCCGGGCCAGCATGCCCGTGGCCTTGCCGCTGAGGGCGTCGGCGTAGCGTGGTTCGAGTCCGGCGATTTCAGCGCACAGGCGCTGGGAACCGGCGAGCAGGGAAGTCCCGCTCAGCTCGCGTTCGAGCAGCAGCCGCACCCGTTCGGTCTCCCGGGTGAGCAAGGTGCTCCTCACCGCGTCCAGCTCCGGCCAGGCGAGGAAGGCGACGAGGGCCACCGGCAGCAAGGTCATGGCGACCAGCGCCAGGGCGAGGCGGAGGCGAAGGCCCATGAGGCGAGTCTGCCACACCCTCGTGCATAATCCCCGGCCATGGCGACCAGGATCAGCGACGATCTCCAGCGGCGTGCCCGGACCATCATCCGGCGCCTGCGCAAGCTCTACCCCGACGCCGAGTGCGAACTCGAGCACCGGGATCCTTTCCAGCTCCTGGTGGCGACGATCCTCTCGGCCCAGACCACCGACAAGGCAGTCAACCAGGTCACGCCGGCTCTCTTCCGGCGCTATCCCACGCCCCGCGAGCTGGCCGCCGCCGAGCCGGCGGAAGTCGAGCCTCTGATCGCCCGCATCGGCCTGTTCCGCAACAAGGCGCGCTCGATCGTCGGTGCGGCGAGGATGCTCGACGAGGAGTTCGGCGGCCGGGTGCCCCGCAGCCGCGAAAAGCTGCAACGCCTGCCGGGCGTCGGCCGCAAGACCGCCAACGTGGTGCTGGCCAGCGCCTTCGGGGAGCCGGCCCTGGCAGTGGACACCCACGTCACGCGCCTGGCCGGCCGCCTCGGCCTGTCGTCTGCGAAGGACCCACGGCGTATCGAAGACGATCTGACACGCCTGCTGCCGAAAAAGGAATGGGCCTTTGCCTCCCATGGCCTGATCTGGCATGGCCGGCGGGTCTGTTCGGCTCGCCATCCTCGGTGCCAAGCATGCACCCTGGCCTCCCTCTGCCCCTCCGCCGGAACCCCCTGATCCCCCCCACCGTGGAGCGAACAATGTTGTTCCTGGCTGCCCGGCCGGGGGGTGCCCCCTCCCGCCGGGCGCCGGCCCCCCGGAGCGCGTTCGGTGAGCCCCGCAGCCCACCCTCTCGCCCGCCGGTGACGGCCCGGCGGCGCCCGCAGGCCCCCCCTCCCGGCGCCGCCGGGCGCGGGAGCGCCCCGGGATCCATCGGCCGGGCCGGCCGGGCGCGCTCAGAAAGCGTTCTTCAGGTCGTGGGGCTTGAC
>JAUZRX010000036.1 GCA_030949985.1 Acidobacteriota bacterium | reverse complement strand
CGGCGACGGCACCACCGCCACGGTGGAAGGCCGCAACACCTACGACCCCTACGGCAAGGCGGTGTCGCTACCCTCCTGGCAGGGCGCCCCGGTCCCGGTTTCCTACGGCTTCACGGGCGCCCGCCGGGAGGAGTCCACCGGCCTGTACCTGATGCACCACCGCTGGTACGAGCCCGCCACCGGCCGCTTCATCGAGCAGGACCCCATCGGCGAGTCCGGCGGCCTGAACGTCAACGCCTACGTGGGCGCAAGCCCGACGATGTGGGTCGATCCAACGGGGCTGCGGGGCGCTCGGTACGATCCCATGGGTGGTCTCTTGGGAAGTGGTCAGAGTCGAGGTCGAAGCTGGAGCGTGGACGGGATTTCGGTGTCATCCAGCATGGCGGACTTCGTCATGCGCGGGATTCAGGCCATGAACGACGCGCGGGCGTGGCGGATCTCTGTTCAAGCTCGCCCTCCTGGCGGGGACGTACTGATCAGCCAGGCGGAGGCAGACGAGGAGGCGGCCAAGGGGGAGGATGACGAGACGCCGAAGGAGGAATCTGAGGGTGCTGAGGAAGGCGGCGGTGATGCAGTCTCCCGAGAGCGTGCTACCGGCATCCAGAAGTACTATCCGGAGGTCCCGATGCCTTCCGCATCGGAGAAAGGGAGCAGCGGGAGGGTTCACCTCGTCAACTACGCCGGTGTGGAAGGCGAAACGCTGCGAATAGCGGCAGCTAGGCTTCAGGATCTGGTTGACGAGCTTGGGTTTCGTGTTGTGACGCACGACAACATGAGCCCTAGAGTGACGTCCCGATCCGACCACGTGATTGGGTTCGTAACTGTCGATCAGACGTTTCTTGACAGCGAGCGGATTGGAGAACGGTATCTTGGAGCGACTCCCCCGGCCGGGGAGGCGCTTCACGGGCTCTATAGCGAAGTCTATGTTCGCAGAATCGAGAACACCGTAAGTGCATTCCTTGGGAGCGAGATGCATCGGCAACTGGAAGGCGTGTACGAGAGATTTGGATATAGCGACACGCCATATGCGACCGCGTTGGGAAATATGGCAGGGCATGAATTGGGGAACCAGTTGGGATTGCCTTATGACAAGAGGACTGCGGTGTGGTTAAGCCCACCTGCCCCCACCCTTAGGGTGGAGAGTTTCGGGCCAGGCACGCTCATTTCCAATAACCCGCCGCTATGGTGACCAATTATGAGGTATGTTATGACAAAGCGGATCTCGTATCTTCGGTTTTTCGGGATGAGCGCCGTATTATGCATGTTGACGATGGTCATCACTGAGGGCGCAGAGGGGAGCACGGCTGGCAGGAAACTGGAGAATAGGCAAGAAGATTCAATGTCGACTGGCGGAGCTCCGCTGAGAATGACTGCTTGCGAAAGAGCTGTCGCTGGCTACTATCCACAGTTTCCGCATGGCAGTAGGTATGACCCTGCTTCTGTCTCCATTGAGGACAGTATGGCTATTGGAAAGAGGAGATGTCGTCTTGTGGAGGTATATCGGCCTCAGGTCGTATCGCATTGTCGGGGTGCCTGTCCGGTGGCTCTGCCCGACGTCGTTTCGGCTCTCGACATCTGGGTTTGCTTCCGACGGAGTGAGCCAGAGAGGATTGTGCGAGGGATTGAATTGAGGGATTCAGTGCTGGACGTAGATCCTATCGTCGTTTCGCACCTCGCGAGGAAATGTGAGGTTGAGCGGGGCCGAGACGCGTTGATGGACCTGTTTATGACGATCGCACTGGCTGATCAGCAGACCTTCAGGTCAAGAAATGCTGCGAAGCCGCCCTACTGGCGGGTGGTGAAGACGGTGGACGATCTTCCCGCCGGGGCGAGGAAGAAGATACCCGATGAACTGAAGAAAACTCTGGAGCAGGTAGGTCTCTCCCGCGATTTCCGGGAAGGCGTCGTGGCGGAGAGCCGTTGTGCCGTTTCATCGTTGGTAATGGATGACGTGTCCTGGGAGGTTACGTGCTGGGATTTCTTCTTCGCCAGGGATGGTGCCTTGGTGCATGCGGATCTTGTTTTCAATGACATACTGGGTTACAGGATCAACAATCCTTACCGTTCTCCGCGGACGGGTACTTTGTACTTGCCGTAGCAGTCTCGGCATTGTCAGGGCGTGAGGCTGCTTGGCAGCTTGCCTTTTGGAGGCAACCCGAGCACCGGGCACTTCCGGTTTCCGGAGTAGGGCAGCTTCGGGGACCACTCAAACAGAAGATAAAAATGCGCAAGCACAGCGGTCTGGGTCTCCATTTGGACGGCTAGCAGGAGGTGTTCTGCGATTACGATGCGGGCGGCCGACTGCGGATCATGCCCGACGGCCGGGAGCAGCGCACCGGGTACGACCGCCTGAGCCGGGTGGCGAAGACGATCTACGCCAGCACTTCGGGCACATGCAACAGCGGCGGCACCGGGTGCGTGGAGCTGGCGAGCACCTGGGACCAGGCGGGGCGCCGCACGGCGCTGACCGCCAGCCTCGATGGCGCCGATCCCACTCACTACAACTTGACCGTCGGCGCGACCCAGACCCAGAGCTGGCGCTACCTATGAACGGG
>JAUZRX010000035.1 GCA_030949985.1 Acidobacteriota bacterium | reverse complement strand
CCGTGCGATCACCGCCCACAGCGTCTCGATCGGGCTCAAGTCGGGGCTGTTCGGTGGCCAGTTCTTCAGCACCCTGATGCCACGGTTCTCGAACCACCCGTTGCGCTCCGCCTTCTTGTGCCCAGCGGCACCGTCTTGCTGGAACACAAGGTGCGCGTCACGCACTGCCTTCGCATGCACGTCGATGACCTTCACGTAAGACGCTTCGTTGATCTTGATGGCGGCGGAGTTCGTCGTGCTGTCGCGCGGGATGCGCACGATGCGGCGGAAGTTGAAACCGACGGCAGCCCACACCATGATCTTGTGACCGTGCTGGTCGCGTCGGCGGTGTGGAATATCGTCACCCTTGCGGGCCCAGTAAACCTCCCTGCCGTCGTCCGAGTCGAACCACTTCTCGTCCGTGAATGCGATTTCCTCGAGCAAGAAGGGCAGAGGCCGCACAGGGTACAAGAGGCCACGCGCAAATTCCACACGGAGCCGAAGGTGCCTCTCAGTAAAACGAGGCCCGTTGCGCTTCATGTAAGGCTTCATCGCGGCCCCCTTCAGGTCACGACGGATGGTCGCAGCGGAAACCTTCGCACGCCCGATGTTGTGGAGAAGCTTCTTGTCCTGGTTGATGTAGCGGGCCACCTTCGTGGGCGAGTTGACGGGCATAGTCACGATCAAGGCAGTTTTGACGCTGAAGCCAAGCGGCGAGGAGCGCCGTGCGGTGCGAATCACTTTCGTCCGAAGAAGGCTTTCGGCCATCTCCGCACGTCGCGTGCGCACGAGCGCGCGCTTGGTCGAAAGCTCGGTCGGCTTGCGGGTTCGTTTGGAAGGGGGTTCGGGTCGCTTCATCCAAGCACGGACAGTGGCGGGCGAAACCTTGACGAGCTTGGGGATCTGTTCAGCGTTTTCCCCCTGGGACATGTGAACCATGATCGCCCCTTAGATAACGTCTGTCATAATCATGCTGCCTACGCATTTGAAGCCGATCGCGGAGAAAGCACAGTGTCACGCCAAGCGCTGCAAGATCGAATGTGGTCAAGGTGGAGGGCCAGACCACGGTAACGGGTCAACGGTCGCAGTCTTGCCTACACCAACGGTTGCCGAGAGCGTCTTGCCACGCTTTCTGTGCGGAAAAAGTCTCTTGAATACGATGACATTCGTGCGGACTTCCAACGGCGTTCCATGCCACCACACGCCAGACGCGTCACGGAAGCGCATGAACCCGGCCTTGGGTGGCAGCGGGCAATGGCGTGCGGAGAGCTTCCGTTCGGGCCAATCGTGTTTACCAGCGTGGGAAGCTGCTGAATCAGCCGCCCGCACAGCTTTGGTACGACTTGTGCGGTGCTTGTGGACCGCCTTGTGGTTTGCTTTGGTCTTTAACGCCTTGGAAACACAGTCGTTTGCCCTCGCCCGGGAAGGGCTGCATCTGCGGGTTTGGGACGCCGTTGAAACAGGAACGGGCTTGCTCCTGGTCCTGGCGCCAAGGCGGTCCAAGCGCAGCCTCGTTTGGGACGCTGGCTCCCAACTTCCGGAGCCGGCCGCAGGCATAATAGACAGAGTTTGGGGTAGTTGTTTCCAAAAAAAATGGCGACCAGAGGGGGGAAAACAGCAATTTTTCGACCCCCCGAAACCCAACGTAATTGGTAGGGACGGGCCGGGGGCGCACGAAAAACACGCCCCAGGAGCGGAAGCGCGCCCTACATTGGTTCATATCGACACTGGGGCCATAAAAACAGGGGGGAAACTCTGCTGTCAATGTAGCGTCCCAGGCCTTGCATCGGGGCCAAAGAAAGACCTTGCCAAAATGACACCATACCATGGAATGGACGATGTCGCTTTCCGAGCAATGTAAAGCTTCGCCGAAAAAGGTCACTTTTTCGACTTTTTCCCCGCCTCCTTCGCTGCCTTGGCCGCTGCTGTGGCAGTTTTCTTCGCCGCGAGACGCTTCTTCCTCAGTGCGCGCGAAACGATCGCTCCGATGTGCTCCCGCTTCACCACCTCCTCGCGTGTCACGAGCTTGCCCCCCAGGCCAACGCACGCCTCGAGCCGCGACGAGAACTCACACACCAGGTTGTTCAGCTTCTCCACCGGGAACACGTTGAAGTGGTGCTCGACGAACCTCCACAGGTCGTCCTCGCCGAAGGGCGCACGTGCAGACACCTCCCGTGCGATCACCGCCCACAGCGTCTCGATCGGGCTCAAGTCGGGGCTGTTCGGTGGCCAGTTCTTCAGCACCCTGATGCCACGGTTCTCGAACCACCCGTTGCGCTCCGCCTTCTTGTGCCCAGCGGCACCGTCTTGCTG
>JAUZRX010000034.1 GCA_030949985.1 Acidobacteriota bacterium | reverse complement strand
CACTAAAATCACTCCGCATTCGAGAAGCAGCCGCTAATCCGGCACGGTCAACGCCTTCTCGAGGTGAGGGCGTAGTCTCGCGATCGCCTTCGGGCGAAACTGGCGGCGACCAAATAGGACCCACAGAGCGGTTTAACGAGTGCCACGCCGCAACCCTGCTCGAGGTGAGGGTGTAGTCATCCACCACATTATGAGCAACATGCAGCAGCACGCGCCGTTCCCCCAGACCAAGGGCGTCCTGCAGGGCGACACCCTCGCCCCGTTCCCATTTGTGTTGTGCATCAACGCAATCATGCAAAAGCCGACCCTCCGTCAACCCTCTCGTCCACCACAAGGGTCACAAGATCACACACCAGGAACGCCTCTCGCCACCACTTCTCTTTCGCCGACGACATCGTCCTGATTGCCGAAAACCGCAAGGAGCTGCAGGCGCTGCTCTCGCGTGTAGAGCAGGCGGCAGCCCCCTTCGGCCTCAAGATCAACTGCGCCAAGGGGAAAACGGAGGCGCAGAACTTCGCCCCCGTGCCCGACGCCGACCTGCCCATCACGCTCGGCGCCGCTACCATCGCCACTGTCACCAAATACAAATACCTCGGCGGCTGGCTCGAATACGGCCCCTCCAACGACGTGTACTCTCGTGGCGGTCAGGCGTGGCAGGCTATCATCAAGCTCGACGGCGTGTGGAGGGCACCGATCCCCAAGGCGCTGAAGCTCCGCCTCTACAGAACGCTGGTAGAGTCGGTACTCTCCTACAACGCCGACACCTGGTTCCTAAACACAGTTGTGCTCCAGGAACTCCGTGTCCTTGAACGACGCTTCCTGCGTAAAGTTCTCGCCGTCGACTACGCGGACCATGTCGACAGCTTCGAGCTCTACGAGAGAGCGGAGAACCACATTCCACTGGCCCCTCGCCTTCGCGCCAAGCAGCTCCGCCTCATTGGCCACATCCTACGGCGCAAGAACGATGCCGACGCCGCTGAGCTTCTCTCCGACGAGGATGGCTACCTCACCGACGTGGCCGACACCCTTGGGATCAATCCCGGTGAGGTCTACACAGCTGCGCAGGACAGGGAGGGGTGGCAGAAGGCCGTGGAAAACGCGGAACAGTGCATGATCGCCGCTGAGGCGGCCATCATCCACAACGCCGAAGAGAAGCGCCTCTGGAGCAAAGGCATCTCAGGCCCCGTGAACGAAGTGCACTGGAACCGTGCCCCTCCTCCACCAGGCCCCAAGTACAACGGCTACGACCAGTGGATCCGGGAACACCTCGAGAGCTGCGGCATGTTCATCTACACTGACGGCTCCTGCGCTGCTGATGGCACCGCAGGCCTCGGCATCCATGAGGACAAGCCGCTGTCACCACAGTTCCCCCCCTAAACTAGTCTTCTTCCGTGTCGTCGGGACAAACAACACCGCCGAGCTGCGAGCGCTGCTCTACGCCCTCCAGCACTACCGCGACGTCCCCCTCACCATCGTCACCGACAGCGAGGTTGCTGCCTTCGCCCACATCCATGGGTGCGTCAACAATGACGAGCTCGTTCGTTTGCTGCGAGAGGAGATCTACGACCGCCAACATGACC
>JAUZRX010000033.1 GCA_030949985.1 Acidobacteriota bacterium | reverse complement strand
CGGGTGTTGCTGATGGCGCGGTGATCGACGGTCCCCCGGCCGCCATGCGGCGCCGGAGGTGGAGCGGCTGTAAGCGGTCGTCAGACGGGGTTCCCGCGAGACGAGCGGAGAGGGCCGCGGATCTTCGTCGGAACGCTCCTTCCCCGCCGCCCCCGGCGTCGACAGAGCCATGTCCGAGTGAGGTGGCAGGCGACGCGCCGGGGGCGTTCCGCGGGAAACATCGCCGGGCCCCGCAACCGTAGACCCGCGCCATAGGCCAGCTCCAGGTCCAGCTCCCAACCGTCACGATCGGCGACAACGCTCGGAGGCCTGAGGCCGACGAATCCGCTGGTGGAACCAGGCGCCAGCCGCTTGCACCGGCGATGCCGTCCGTCCGTCCCGATTCGCTCCTGCCGGCAGCACGCCCTGGCGCTCGGATTCGAAGCCTCGAATGTTCCTGGAACTTCTCGCCACTCTTCCTCGCTACGACGGACACGCCGGGAACGCTCTTCCGCCATCGTGGGCCTCCTCGTTTCAGCATCCGCAGGCGGATGAAGAGCCGGGGAGGAACGCCGATGGCCTACCGCTTACGGAACTGCTGAACTGCGGCTGCTGGAGGAGCGTTTCGGCTAAGATCCGCTCAGATCGAAGGTCACGGAGGTGAAAGGCTTGGTACCTTGTGTGTTGCCATGCGCAGCTTACCTCCTGTCGAGCTTGTCTCGGATTCGGTCCAGAATGCTTGGCCGCGCCTTCCTGCCGCCACATTGTTCGGCAAGCCTGTCAAGGAGAGCCGCCCGAAGTCCAAAGACGGAATTCTCCGACCAGCGTTCAGTCTCGTAAGTGAGGACCCAAGCCCTGCGAGTTTCGTGGTCGACATAAACGATAACGAGAGCGAAGTCGACCGCCGTAACGGTGTAGACGGATGTGACTGGTGCTTGCTTTAGTCCGAAGTTCCTCGGCTGAACGAGCAGAAAGCACCACCAATTCAACGGGTTAGGCAACCTCAGTCCATCACGGTACTGGGTACGGAGCCTCTGGCCGGCAGTTTTCCTCGAGCAAGTCGAACACCCGTTGCTGAAGAGGGTCGGGGCGAGTCGTCTGCTCGAAGGGAGCCGACCCCTTGATCTTGGGCCGGACGAGGTTCTTCGTCAGTGTACCGAGATGCGCCAAGAGTCCACGGAAGCTGTGGACCGCTTCGCCGCGGCTGTTCTTCTTCGAGGAAGCCTTGCTCAGCGCAGACGCCGAGCGCTGGGCGGGGGCCACAATCGACTTGTGACGTAGCTGGTCACCTTCCGGCTCCTCGTCAACGAAAAGGAGTGGGGCAAGGGCGCGGGTCATGTGCCACTCGACGTAGTAGGCCAGCATGCAAAGGAAGACGTGGGCACGCACACGGTCCTCGAGACGATGGTGAATCGGGCGCATCTTGAGATCGATCGTCTTCATCGTGCGAAAAGCACGCTCAGCATGTGACAAGCTCTTGTAGGCGCGCACCACAGTTGTTGTCCCCATCGCCTCGGCCGGCACACTGGTACGGATCATATAGACCCCGTCAAGAGCCTGTTCGCGGGCGATCTTCTCTTCGTCTCTTCGATAGGAGAACGAGTCTTCTTCGATCTCCAAAAGGAAGTGCTTGGCCATCTTGTAGCGGCCCAGCACGCGTCCGACCCGAAGCCCAATCTCGCTCTGACCCCTCAGGGGTTTTCGTGCGCGTCGTGTCGCGACCACAATCTTGTCCAGGTCGGATTCGGTGGCCTGCAACAGCTCTTCACGCTTGCGTTCACGCTCGTCGGCCAGCAAGGGATTGCGGCAGGCAATCAATCGCTCGCCTGGGTACTCTGGGCTTGTGACCTCGCCCAGATCGAATTCATCAAAGAGCGAGAGTTGCAGGCTTCCCTGCTGGACAAGGCGCTGAATCTGCTTGGCTCGCAAGGCAGTGATCCATGAAACGTCCTGTTGGTTTTCAAGATCCTCGCGGATGCGAGCGCTCGTGATCATTCCGCGATCTCCGACAAAGACAACACGCTTCAAACCAAAGCGCTCACGAACCTTGATCACTTGAGCGGAGAAGGTCGTCGGATCTGCTGTGTTGCCCTCAAACACCTCGACCGCCACAGGGCATCCGCGCGCATCGCAGATCAGGCCAATGGTGATCTGGGCCTTGCCCTTTTTCTTGTCGCGCGAATGCCCCAATTTCGCCAACGGACACGTGCGGCCTTCAAAGCAGGATGAGGTGAGATCGTACAAAGCCAGAGATCCCTCGCGGAGGTGGCGCCGAGCAAGCCGGGTCTCGATCGCGTCTTGACGGGGCAAGAGCCAGTCCATCGCCTTGTACAGGTCGTCCTCATTGACATCCTCGAGTTCCAGCTCATCGGCCAAGGTGCCGAAAGTGGCATGCTCGAGTCCATTCGCCGTCGCCAGTTTCGAAGCGGGTGCGACGATCCGGGCAACGATCAGCGCTACGATGAGGTCGCGCTGCCGTGACCGCCGAGAGTGGAGAATACGATCCAGGCCCAGGCGGCGGAGGGAGCCGAGCACAGCTCTCACGTGGCCATGAGGGAGGCTGCGCTCGATCTCGCATGCCTCCGAGAGATTCTCCACGGCCGTGGCTCCCCGCAAGACGGCGCGGAGCGCTTCCACGCGGTCGTAGGGCCAGGAACTCAGGTTTGCCAGCGCTCACGGCCCCTCGGGCGAGCTGGTTTCCGGGGTGGCGTCGGCCTCGGCGGAGGCGTTGTTTTCGGCCAGGGCCGCGATCACGTGGAGCGGCACGACCAGGCGGAAGTCCAGCCGCCCATGGTCGATCAGGACGCCGCCGAGGATGCGGCCGCTCGGTAGAGGGGGGAGTTTTACGGCCATCGCCGGCGGTGGTCCCTTCGACTCCGCCCGTTGGAGGTCGTCACTCAGGGCCCGCAGATCGACCCGGGCGAAGGAGCCGGGCCCTGTTTCGAGGGGGGCGAAGTCTGCCGGGACCACACCGGGGCCCTTCTGGGACTCGATGCGATCGGCCAGGGCTTTCAGGGCCTGGGCAGCGTCGTCGCCCAGGACGGTCAGCAACAGGTCGTCCAGCAGGCCCGCGGCCATGGGGACTTCCCCGCTGGGGGCCGTCCCCCCTTGCCGATCCGGCGCTCCCGGCCCCGCCAGGCTCAGGGGGAAGCTGTTTTGCCAGGCCTCGAGATGGCCGTGGGTGAAGCTTTCGGCGCTCGGGCCGAAGGCCCTGGCCAGGGCGGCGGGAAGATCCCGGCACTTTTCGCTGTCGAGCAGACCCTGGACCCCGGCGACTCGGGGCACGCGCGACCCATCGAGGTGTATGGAAGCCGCCCCGTCACCCCGGCTGCACTGGGTACCAAGCCTGGAGAAGGACTGGAAAAGCGCCATCGGTGAGGGTGCCGGGTTGTCGCCGTCAGCTTGTTGGGTCGGGCGCATCCGGCCCCGGGTCTGGGTTGCGGTCCACCGGATGAAGGCCGCCCGCGCCGCGTCGGTGAGGGTGACGCTGCTGACGATCACCACGGGTGCCGAGGGGTCCGCGAAACGGGCGATCTTGGGCCAGGTCGCCCGCTGGGCGGAGATGAAGGCCTCGAGGCTGCTGCCGGTTTTCGGTACGACCCAATGATGGAAAAGAACATCGTCGCCGTTCAGTTCGAGAGAAAGCTTGATCGTCGCCACGTTGGCCAGGGCGTCGCTGATCAGGCCGCCGTAAGTCGCAAGGGAGGGGATCGTCGCCTGGGTTCCGGCCGCGTCGTCACCCTGCGTTTCACGCCTGGACGGCTCCTCGGCCATCGCCTGAACCTGCATCAGCCCCATCTGGACCATGGGAGCGATGGGGGCGATCTGGATCGTCGCGGAGATGTTTCCCGGCGGCGACAGGCCGTCGTCGAGCAGATCCTCGACCCTGGCGTCTTCGGCGATCCGGCGGTTGAACGCAGCCATCAGGTAACCCTTGGCGGGCTGGACGTAGACGGTCTTCTCTTCGGTGACGGGCAATGCCGTGATCGCCCCCTGGGTCGTGGCGCCTTCGACCCCCTCGATCAGCTTCGCCAGGGCGAGATCCGCGTTTCGGACCGGCACCACGGCCACCACGCCCTGGTCTTGCAGCAGCATCCCCTCGATGGGCATCACGAAGACCAGGGGACGATCGAAGTCCACCTGGTCGAGGAGCACCGCGGGGGAGAGCTTGGCGAGGCTGTCCAGGACCTCGTCGCGGTCGAAGGGCCGGCCGAGGGCGCGGGCCGCCACTTCCAGGTCGTCGAGCATGGCTCCGAGGCCGGCGATCCGCACCGTGAGCAGGGCCTGGCCGGCCAGGGAGGGGCCGACAGCCAGGGTGAGGATCAGCAGGACCAGGAGCGGCATCGACAAGCGGCAGGAATCGGGGCGCATGGGACCTCCGGCAGGGCACGGCGCGGGTGGGAGCCCGGCCCACCTTCACCGAGCGTCAGACGGCTTCCTTCATCTTCCATGGAGGGGTCCATCTTCCATGGAGGGGTCCATCCTAACGCAGGGACCAGGCCGCGGAGGGCCCGTGACCGGTGGCCGCGCGGCGCGCCGTGGGGGTCGGGAAGACTTTTGTCCGCAGGTCGCTAGAGACCCCGAGGCCCCTGGATCAGGGGGCGGGTCAGGTCGCGGGCGCCCTCCGGGGTGCACAGCACGTCGTCTTCGATGCGCACGCCGCCATGGCCGGAGAGGCGCTCGACCAGCTTCCACTCGACTCTCTTGCCCTCGGGCCGCTCCCGCAGCTCGTCGAGGAGAACGTCGCAGAAGTAGATCCCGGGTTCGATGGTCACCACGTGGCCGGGCTCGAGGGTGCGGGTGTTGCGCAGGAAAGGGTGCTCGGCGGGGGGCGGAGCGGTGCCCCCGTCGGGGCCGGCCTGGTGTCCGCCCAGGTCGTGGACCTGCAGACCCAGGTGGTGCCCCACGCCGTGCGGCAGGAAGGCGCGGGTGATGCCCTGCTCCAGGGCCTGCTCGGCGCTGCAGCGAACGATGCCCGTCTCCGCCAGCAGCAAGGCCGTGCGGCGATGGGCTTCGAGGTGGATTTCGGCGTAGGGCCGACCAGGGGTGACCATGGCCACCAGGTCCCGCTGAAGAGCGTCCATGGCGGCGAGCAGAGAGCGGTAGAGATCGTCAGCCTCCGGTCGGGCCCAGGTGCGGGTGATGTCCGAAGCGTAGCCCTCGTGGGAGGCGCCGGCGTCGAGCATGAAGACCTTGCCGGGAGCTGATTCCAGGCCCCGCTTGTTCTGGTAATGGAGGATGGCGATTTTCTCGTCGATCGCGGTGATGGTCGCAAAGGGAAGTTCCGCCTCCAGTTGTCCGGCGGCTTCCAGGTAGGCCCAGTGGATTTCCTTCTCGCTGGCTCCCGACTCGAAGGCCTTGCGGGCGACCCGGTGGCCCTCGGCGGCTTTTTCCGCGGCCCGAAGGATCTGGGCCACCTCGTGGTCGGTCTTGGTTGCGCGGTGCCAGGCCAGGGGGGCCATCAGGGCTTCGGGTTCGACCAGGGTCGTGGGAATACCCAGCTCCTCCGCAGCTTCGGCGGAGTTGCCCACGTAGGCCAGCTTGCCGCTGCCTTGGAGATACTGCCGCGCGTCGGCGAGCCGACATACCTCGACCACTTCCACTGCCGCTTGCCAGTAGGAATCGGCCAGGGGCGTCACCTCGTACCAGAAATCCCGGGGGGCCACCCGGATCACCAGGGGCCGGTGGCCGGGGCGGGCCAGCACGCAGTGCTCGGGGCCGGCCAGGGGAACCCAGCGCAGGAAGTGCGGCGTGCCGCGGAAGGGGACCGGCTGATCGTCAGCGTGGTAGTAGGTCTCGCGGCCCGCGTGGAAGAGCACGCCATCGAGGGCCAGGCCTTTTTGGGAGGCGCGGGTCAGGGCGTCTTCGAGCATGCCTCCGAGCGCCTCGAGGTGGGCCCGGTAGAGTTTGGCGGAAGTCATGAATCGTCTCCGGGGTCCCGGCCCCGACTGGGGGCCGCGGGACCGGCTCGGCCCCGCTTTCGAGGGCCGGCCCCTGAGAATAGCAGGCTCCGGCGGGTGAGCCCCACGGCGATCGTGAGGGCGACCGGGATAACCGACTGGGCCTGCGGAGTTTCGATCGTTCCCGGGTGGGCGGACGACGGGGAGGGGCCGGCGCGGGGTGGCGGCCGCCTGGTGGCCAGGGCTTTTCGTAGGGAGGGGCGAGTCGTGTCATGCTGTTTGACCGGCGGACGTTTCGGTCTTAAGAACCAGTCGCGCCGCAGTCCGCGGCCCGGGAGATGATGGCGATGTACTTCTACTTCGATCCGCTCTACTGGCTGGTGATCGGCGCGGGATTGCTGCTGAGCCTGTGGGCCCAGGCCAAGGTGAAGGGGGCGTACCTGCGGTACAGCCGGCTTCCGGTGCGCAGCGGCATGAGCGGGGCCCAGGTAGCGGCCGCGATCCTGCGGGAAAATGGTATCGACGACGTGCGGATCGTGGCGATCCCCGGTCAGATGACCGACCACTACGATCCACGCAGCCGGACCCTGCGCCTGAGTGAGCCGGTCTACCGGGGCACCAACATGGCGGCCCTGGGCATCGCGGCCCACGAGGTGGGGCACGCGATTCAGCACGCCCACGACTATGCGCCGCTCAAGTTCCGGTCAGCCTGGGTGCCGGTGGCCAACCTGGGTGGCGGGTTGTCGATGGTGGTGCTTTTGCTGGCCTTCTTCATGGGGGGCGTGGCCACGGCCTTCGGCTCCACGATGGCTCTGCTGGGGGTGGGACTGTTCGCCACGACCACCCTGTTCACCCTGATCACCCTGCCGGTGGAGTTCGACGCCAGCCGGCGGGCCCTGCTGGCCCTGGAGAAGGGCGGCTACGTGGCGGCCGACGAGCTTGCCGGTGCGCGCAAGATGCTGTCGGCGGCGGCGATGACCTACGTGGCGGCGGCGGTTTCGTCCATTTTGACCCTGTTGTACTGGGCCATGCGCCTGGGTCTGCTCGGCGGTGGCCGGCGCTGAGGGGGGCGCCTTCCCCACCGTGGAGCGAAGCCTGTTCCTCCAGGCGTGGTGATCGGAGGGCGCATGTCTCCCCGGCGTGCGGCCGGGTTCCGCGAGCGGCGCCCAGATGTCGGCCTGGCGGAAGACGCGATGGGAGGGGGAGTGGGGCGGCGCGACCCCGCTCCGGGTGACCGGTGGTCGCCGGTGGAAAACCGTCGCGGGTCTGAAGATCGGGATGCCTGATGTCAACCGGTCACGGCGCGTCCCCAGTGAGCGCGAGTGGCGGATCCCGGTGAGCTGTCACCATCTCCGGCCCCCGGGCCGGGCAAGTCGGCCTCCATGGCCCCCCGACCCCCGCGGGAGTGGCAACTGGTCTTCTCGTGCTGACTCATCACTCCGAGTCGTGTGCTGGCCGAAACCTGCGCACTGGCGTGCACGGAGGTGGTGCAGGGCAGTCTCCGTTCCCGGACCTGGCGGATGCAATCGAGACGGCGGGGGCTGCCGACGGCGCACAGGCCCCGGCACCCGGCCGGAAGCTGGTCGATCTCATCGGGCCAGGGCACGGGAATGCCGTGCAAACGCAGGCTGCGACGACTGCGATCGAGGCTTTCGATGCAAGCCACGACGTGGTAGCGCGCATCTTCGCCGAAGCTGCTCGTGCCGACAATGGCCAGGGGTTGCCTGCCGGGATGGTTCAGCGTGGGGCCGATCACCTCGCGAGTTTTGGAAGGGAGAAGTGCGAAGGGAGAAGTGCGCTTGTGCTTCTGGCACAACGCCGTCTCCGGCAGGTGTCTGGGCCGTCTCGGGCAGGCGCCTGGCGGATTTATAGAATGTCGCTTTCTTCGGGTTCGAGGGGATGCTCGTGGCTCTCTCCGGCCCGCCGCAGTGAGCGGACGAGGAGTACGGGGCCGACGATCTGGTTGATGGCGATCGCGGCGATCAGGGGCGCGACCACCGTCGCTCCCCATTGCGGGAAGCGGCGCCCCAGCTCGGCGGCCAGGCCGAGGCTGACTCCCGCCTGGCTGATGGCGGTCCAGCCGGCCAGCGAGCGCCAAATCCGCGGATCACCGGCCGCGGCGCTGCCTCCCCAGGCGCCGACGAAGAGCCCCGCCATGCGCAGCAGCACGAGGGAGACGGCCAGCAGCCATGACGTGGTCAGGGCATCGAGATCGAGCCCGGCCCCCGTCAGGGCGAAGAACGCGACATAGATCGGCGGAGCGATGCGCTCGAGATTCTCGGTGAAGACGTGGCCCCGGCGGGAGAGGTTCTGAACGACGATGCCGGCGGTCAGGCCCATCAGCAGGGGTTCGAGGTGGAGGTGGGTATCGAAGTTGTCGGCGAGCCACAGCGAGGCCTCGCGGGAGAGCCGCGTGATCAGGTAGGCGATGCCGGCGAGAAGAATGGGCAGGTCGATGCGGAAGGTCCGCATCACCAGCAGAACCCCGCACCCCACCGCGCCGCCGAGGAGAATGGAAAGCAACAGGTCGGCGCTCAGGCTGGTGAGTACGGAAAGATCGAAACCCGCGCCCGGGGTGGTCAGCTTTTCGGCCACGGCGACGGCCACGGCGAAGATCAGCACCACCAGGGTGTCGAGGGTGATGGTGGTGGCCATCACGGTTTCGGTGAAGGGTCCCTTGGCCTCGGCCTCGTTGATCACCGCCACCGTGGCCGCCGGTGAGCGGGCCAGGCTGATGGCGGACAGCACGATCGCCAGCGCCGCCAGCTCCAGCCCCCCCATCTCGCCGGGGAGCCAGGGGGCGATCAGAAACAGGCCCCCGCCGACCACCAGGGGGGTGAGCAGGAGCTGTCCTCCGATCCAGCCGGCAATCGAGCGCCACAAGCGGCGCACCATCGGAAAGTGAAGTTCGCCACCGGCCACCAGGGCGATGAAGGTCAGGGCCAGGTCGTTGATCGGTTGGAGGGCAACGAGTTTTTCGGCGGATATCAACCCGGTCAGAGCCGGACCCGCCGCGAGGCCGGCGAGGATGTATCCGGTGAGCTTGGGCAGACGCAGCTTTTCCACCAGCAGTCCAGCGCACCATGCGGAGAGCAGGAGGAAGCCGAGGGCCAGGGGGGTCGTCCCCGCCTGGCCCGCGTTCTGGGGCAGCGAGCGAAGGTAGGCCATCAACAGGCCGATCATCAGCAGGACCGCCAGGGCCCAGGCCGTGGGGGCGACCCGGGCCTGTTCGTCACCCGGGGTGTTACCGGGACCCTTCATGGCGAGTTTTCCTGTTTGCCGGCGGCCGGGCCGGTCTCTTCTCCCGCGGCAGCCAGAACGCGGAGGGTAATCCATGGCGCCAGCATTTCCGTCAGGATCAACGAAAGCAGGATCGCCGTCACCACCACGGGGGTCAGGGCGCTCTGGCCCGCGTCCATGTAGTCCAAAGCCAGGGCCGCCGAGATGCCGCCCTGGGCGACGAGTCCGAAACCGAATCCGGCGGGCGGGTTGCGGGGCGCGTGGGTCGTTCGGGCGAGAAGCCAGCCGGCGGCTCCCTTGCCCAGCAGGCGCAGGGCGATCATGCCCAGGGAGAGCGCAACCAGGGCCAGGGACCCGAAGGGTCCGGCCTGGTCCAGCCGCCAACTGGCTCCCGCCAGCAGCAGCAGGAAGAGGGAGAGCGGCTGCTCCGTGTTCGCCACCAGGCGCCTGAGGCGATCGATGGGACCTGGAACGTTGGCCACCAGGATCCCGGCAAAGAGGCTGACCAGCAGCGGTGAGAGCTGGAGATAGCGTGCCGCACCGGCGAAGAAGAGAGTGGCGCCGAGTCCTCCTACGACCAGGCGGCCGGTCCCCCCCTTCCCCACCCTCGGGAGTATTTCGAGAAGGCCGCCGAAGACGACCCCCAGCAGCAGGGCGAGAAAAAACCACTGTAGGGGCACGGCGAGGTCGAGCCCGGGAATCACGCTGGCTTCCGGCCGCAGGCAGACGGCGATGCCGAAGATGGCCAGGGCCGGCAACTCTCCCATCTCCGCAAGATGGCGCAGCATCATCAGCAGGGGTGACGCGGCCCAGCGACGATCTTCGGAGAGCAGGTCGAGGGGAGCGACCGTCGAACAGGCGCCGGCGGCCGCCACGACCAGGGAGGCGACCAGGGACTCTCTTCCGGGACCATAGGCGGCATGGAAGAGAACCCCGGCGGGCACGCCCACTGCCACGGCTCCGCCGAGGGCCTGGACCAGGGGCGCCACGTTGTAGAACAGGGGGACCTGCCGCAGGATCCGCGCCTCGAGCTGGAGTCCGTAGTGCAGGCCGACGAAGCCCATGGCGATGGCCGCCAGGGGGCGGAGGGTGTCGAGAATCTGCTGATCGAGGAAATCGAGGCCCAGGGGCCCGAGAAGTACCCCCACCAGGAGAAACTCCGAGCCTGTCACGAAGAGCAGGCGGAGGCCCGCGGGCAGCCGCAAGCGCTCCGGCCGACGCCGGGCGCCGGCGATGACGATCAGCATCAGGCCTGCAAGAGCGAGGACCTTGGTCACTACGGGGTCGGGGCTAGGGAGCGCTGGGAGAGACCGGGCGCTCGGGAGCAGGGTCGCTGCTGTCCACGGCCTGGTAGACGGCGAAGGCACCGACGGCGACGACGCCGACCTTGGCTGCCAGGGGGAAGCCCTTCCACCACTGGACCAGGTGGCGTCCGGCCCCGCCGGCGGGAGCGGTGCTCGAAGAGGCCGCGCGTCCGGGGGGAGCGCTGGTGCCGGAGATGCGAATTTCGAGGCGCTCGACGGTTCCGGGTTTCAGGGTGATCTCTTCGGAAAGCACGGGGAACTCGGCTCCCTTCTCATCGAAGGCCACCAGGCGATAGCGGCCGGCCGGCAGGTCGCTGATGTTGAAATGGCCGTCGATGGTGGCGGGGGCGGAGAGAAAGAGGTCGCCTTCGGCGCTACGCAGGCCCACCTGGTAGGCCACCGCCGGCAAGCCCTCGGCATCGAGCAGGACGCCCCTGAGGGCGGCCGTCGCGGGCTGGGCGAAGAGGGGGGCGAAGATGCCCGCCACCAGGATGGTGACGAGGATCCAGGCGACGGGTGGGCGGGAAGGCATGGGCTGTCTCCAGAATCGGAGCCTAAGAGTACACGAATCTGTCCCGGATCCACCGGCCCGCTCCCCCGCGACTTTGCCGGCGATCCGTTGCGGGTATCCTGCCACCATGACGGCGAGAGAATCGAGGGGCGCTGAGCCCGGTGCCCGGGGACGCACCATCGTCGCGCGGGCAACCCCGCCGGGTCGCAGCGCCGTGGCCATCGTGCGGGTTTCCGGGCCGGCTACGAGCGCGGTGCTCGAGGCGGTGCTCGGGAGGCGGGCCTTGCGACGCCTGCGCCCTCGGAAGCCCCTGCTCCTGCCGGTGCGGGATCGTCTTGGCCGTGACGTCGATCGGGCCCTGGTCACCCTCTTCCGGGCGCCCGCGAGTTATACCGGCGAGGATCTGGCCGAAATCTCGCTGCATGGCGCGCCGGTGGTGGTGGAGGAGGTGCTGCGGGTTTGCCTCGAGGCGGGGGCCTGTCCCGCGGAGCGGGGGGAATTCACCTTGAAGGCCCTGCGGTCCGGCAAGATCGACCTGGCCCAGGCGGAGGCGGTGGCCGACCTGGTGGAGGCGGTCAGCGTCGAGCAGGCTCACGTAGCCAGCCGACAGCTCCAGGGAGAGGTTTCAGGGGCGCTTCTGCCGCTTGCCGAAGATGTGATGGATCTTGTGGCCGACGTGGAAGCGGGTCTCGATTTCGCCGAGGAGGAGGCTGCGCTCGCCGATCCCGTCGCTGGACTGGCGGGCCGGTGTCGAGGGTTGGCGACTCGACTCGAGCAGGTGGCCCGTCGCTCCGAATCGGCGCGGCGCATCCGGGAGGGTGCGCGGGTGGTCCTGGTGGGGCCGCCCAACGCGGGAAAATCTTCTCTGTTCAACAGGTTGCTGGGCGAGGAAAGAGTGCTCGTCACGTCGGAGCCGGGAACCACAAGGGATCTGATCGAGGAAGTCGTGGTCATCGAAGGGCTGCCGGTGGTGCTGGTGGACGCCGCCGGGATCGGCCCGAGCCACTCCCAGGCGGAGAAGGCCGGGATGGAGCGCGCCCTGGGGGCGGCGCGGGTCGCGGCCCTGGTGCTGCGGGTCTGCAATCCCGCGATTCGTGAGGCCTGCCAGCCGGCCCCGGCGCCGGAAGGCGTGCCCGCGCTGGTGGTCGCGACCCATGCGGACCGTCCCTGGAGCTTTCCGCCTTCCGAGCCCGCGCTGGCGATCAGTTCGCTCACCGGTGAGGGGATCGACGCCCTGCGGCGGGAGCTCGCCCGGCGCCTGCAAGCCCCGGGAGTGGGCAGCCCGGAGAGTGTGGCCCTGGCGACCGAGCGTCATCGTCGCCGCGCCGAAGCGGCCCGGCAGCGCCTGCTGGCGGCCGCGGCACTGCTCGACCCGCCGGCCTCTCCGGAATTGGCCGCCGCCGAACTTCGCGGGGCCCTCGGCGCCTTCGAGGAGATTCTGGGGGCCGTAGGGCCGGAAGAGCTGCTGGGGCGCATCTTTTCGCGCTTTTGCATCGGGAAATAGCGCCCGCAGGCGCCTCCACCCTTTCCCTGACCCCGGGTGGTCCCGCCTGACCCCTGTGCAGGGGCGTTTCGGCTATCCCCAGAAGCAGGGGCCGTTCCGCGGGGTCGCCAAAGTTTGACCGATAGTAAATTAAGCGGTTCCGGGGAGAATTTTCGCCATGTCTGCACGCTGACACTTCGCCTTTTATTCGTCATTCGCCTTGTGGGTGGGAAGTTTCCGGGATGCGAAAAACAGCCTCTCAGGGTGTCGTTGACCGGGAGCTTCCCCGGCCAAGGAGCAGCGCCCCCTCCCGGTGGGAGCGCAGCGGCAGGATGTGAGGGGTCCCTCCCGCGTCCTGGAGGAGAGCGCCGATGCGCCGGGCGTCCTGTGCGGCGAGCCAGGCGAGCAGGGTTGCGGAGGGTCGCGTCCCGAGGATTTCGACGGACCACTGGTCGGGTCGCGGAAAGGCCCGGAAGGAGAAGACGTCGGCGGTCGGGAGTTGCGCTGCCTGTTGGACCCGTTCCTGGCGGACCTCCACCCTGTCGGTCCAGCCGAGGCGCTGAATCGTAGACCGAAGAAAATCTGTTTTTCGGCCGACGGATTCGTAGAGGACTCCGCGCCAGGTGGGAAACCCGGCCAGGATCCCGAGCGCCGGATAGCCGTTTCCGCTGCCCAGATCCACGAGCAGGCCTCCCTCCCCTACCCCTGCCTCCCGCAGGGCCAGAACTCCCTCCCAGGATTCGACCAGGTGTCGTCGCACGCCGACACGGGGATCCCGGATGGCCGTCAGGTTGATCCTGGCGTTCCAGCGGTAAAGTTCGGCCAGGTGGCGTGTCAGGGCTTCGAGGGCGATGGGATCGGGCAGTGCCAGGCCGGTTTCCCGGAAGGCTCGACGAGCGAATGCGGCGATTTCTTCCCGGCTCGGGGGGGGATGTGGGGATCCCATCAGCTGGCGGCCTCCTCGGGTCGGCCCAGGGCCGACGCCAGCAGGGCGAGAGCGGCAGGCGTGACGCCGGGGATGCGGGCTGCCTGCCCCAGGCGGGCGGGACGGACTTCCTCCAGTCGCTGGCGGACCTCGTGGGAAAGACCGGGGACCTGCTGGAAGGCGAAGTCTCCTGGAATCCGCACCTTCTCGAGTCGTTCCAGGCGCTTGGCTTCGCGCCTTTCGATCTCCAGGTAACCCCGGTAACGCATCAGGGCCACCAGGGAGTGACGGTCGGCCCGGGGCCACTCCGCAAGGTGGGGCGCTTCCTGTTCGAGGACCGTGACGGGGTCCTCGCCCCGGCGAATGCGATGGCCGGGAGTGTTCTTCGAGGACGCATCCGGATCCAGGGTTTCGAGGGCCTGCCGGATTCGAGTCCAGCGGGTCGTCATCCGCTGTTGTCCGCTCGCGCTCACCAGACCCAACCGGTGGCCCAGGTCGCCCAAACGGCGATCCGCCGTGTCGGGAGCGAGCGAAAGCCTCATTTCGGCCCGGGAAGTGAACATGCGGTAGGGTTCGAGAACGCCGCGAACCGTCAGGTCGTCCACCATCACGCCGAGGTAGCTTTGCAGGCGGGAGGGGTGCCAGGGTTCGGCGCCTCGCGCGGCGAGCACGGCATTGGCCCCAGCCACCAGGCCCAGGGCGGCGGCCTCTTCGTATCCGGTCGTCCCGCAGATCTGGCCGGCCAGGAACAGTCCCGGCAAAGATCGGACTTCGAGGGAAGCCGAGAGCTGGGTCGGAGGCACGTAGTCGTACTCCACCGCGTAGCCGTAGCGGGCGATCTTCGCTTCTTCGAGTCCGGGAACCGAGTGGACGACCTGCTCCTGCACCTCTTCCGGGAGGCTGGTGGACATCCCGTTGACATAGATCCAGGGATGCCCGAGGCCCATGGGTTCGAGGTGAAGCAAGTGGTGCTCCCGGTCCGAGAACCTGACGACCTTGTCTTCGAAGGAGGGGCAATAGCGGGGGCCCTGGCTGCGGATCTTCCCCGTGTAGAGGGGAGACCGGTCCAGGTTGGCCCGGACCAGATCGTGGGTCCGCGGATTGGAATGGGCGATATGGGTGTGGACCTGTGGCAGGTCGGGGCGGAAGTCACGCCGTGCCAGGTTTTCGAAGGCCAGGGGCACGGGGTTTTCGTCTCCTGGCTGGACCTCGAGGGCGTGGTAGTCGATGGAGTCGGCCAGAATCCTCGGGGGTGTCCCCGTCTTGAAGCGTTCCAGCCGCAGGCCCGCCCGCCGCAAGGCGGCGCTCAGTCCGTTGGAGGCCGCCTCCCCTGCCCTCCCGCCTTCAACGACCTCGTCTCCCCGGAAGAGGCGGCCCCCGAGGAAGGTACCGGAGGTCAGGACCACCGCGGAAGCCGCGATGACCTCCCCCTCGCGGGTCACCACGCCGCAGACACGCCCGCCGCGGAGTTGCAGATCCATGGCCTCAGCCTGACGGATCGTGATGTCCGTCTCTTCGAGCCAGCTTCCGATGGCCCGGGGGTAGGCCTCCAGGTCTTGCTGGATGCGGGGGCCCTGGACGGCGGGGCCCCGACTGGCGTTGAGCACACGGAAGTGGATGCCGGCGGCGTCCGCGGCCCGGGCCATCAGGCCCCCGAGGGCGTCGATCTCCCGAACGAGGTGGGACTTGCCGATACCGCCGATGGCGGGGTTGCACGACAGGCGCGCCAGGGAATCCCGGTGCAGGGTCAGCAGAACCACCGGCATGCCCATGCGAAAGGCCGCGTGAGCTGCCTCCAGGCCGGCATGGCCGCCTCCAATGACGACGATAGGATCCGTAGCTCTCATGGGCGTGGGCGCACTCTTCTTCCCGGGTCCAAGTGAAGTGTTCATGGTACCTGCTGAGAGGGTTGTCCGCCCCGGTGAGCGGGCCGATGTTCCACGTGGAACATCGGTCGGGGCGGCGAGCCTTCGGTGCGGCGTGGGCAGATGGTTCCACGTGGAACATCGGCCCGGGACGGGGTCGCGCCGGGTACGGGAACGCATCGGAGCGAGCGGCGCGTTTTCACATGGCGGGACCCCTGGGATCCCTCCCGGCCCGGGCTTCGCCTGTTCGGGTTCAGCCGCTCCCGGGGTGAAAACGCCCGCGGGCCCCTGCGCTGTCCCCGGGGGCGCCTCTGCTCCTTCCGGGGGGGGGGGCTCCATGCCCCTCGCCATGGTGTCTTCCCGGGGATTCCGGCCTTCGTACGCCCCCCCTTCCCCGCCCCGGGGTCCTCGCTGGCCCTCTGCGTGGGTGCCCCGGCGTGGGATCGTCGGCCCTGTTCCACGTGGAACAATCGGGCCAGACTCACCGGGGATGTCTCTATGTTGTTGTTATGATTGGACTTGTCTTCCTGCTTGCCGTACGTCTGTCTTGTGTTTTCGGGGGCGAGGATAAAGATCCCAGCCGTCTTTCGGGGAGGCGGCGAGACCGCCGTGCTATCCTTCGGCGTTTTCTCAGGACGGGTTCACGATGCCGAAGGCGATTGCCGTTGCCAATCAGAAGGGGGGCGTGGGAAAGACCACTACGGCGGTCAATCTCGGCGCCGGCCTCGCCCTGGCGGGGCGCAAGACCCTGCTGGTGGATCTCGACCCCCAGGCCAACAGTACCCGCGCCCTGGGCTACGAGCGCGATCCTCAGCGCTACTCGATCTACGACTGCCTGATCGAGGGTACGCCGATCGATCAAACTCTTCTGACGACAGACCTGGAAAATCTTTTTCTCTGTCCCTCGGACAACGAGCTGACGGGCGCGGAGGTGGAACTGGCCGGTATGCCCCGCCGGGAATACCGCCTCAACGAGATCTTCTCCCGGATCCGTGGCGATTTCGATTTCCTGCTGATGGATTGCCCTCCCAGCCTCGGTTTTCTCACGGTCAACGCGCTGACAGCGGCGACTTCGGTGTTGATTCCGATCCAGTGTGAGTACCTGGCTCTCGAGGGCGTCACCCAGCTCATCGAGACCCTGCGCAGGGTCAAGCAGGCGCTGAATCCCCAGCTCAAGGTCGAAGGTGTCTTGCTCACCATGTACGACGACAGGACCAATCTCTCCCGGCAGGTGGCCGAAGAGGTCTACCAGTTCTTCAAGGGTTCGGTTTACAGCACGGTGATCCCCCGGAACATCCGCCTCGGTGAAGCGCCTTCGTTCGGGAAGCCCGTGTTTCTCTATGATTCCAGATCGAAGGGGGCAGCCGCCTATCTCGATCTTGCCAGGGAGGTTCTGAGCCGTGAAGGGTCAGCCGAAGCGCAGGGCGCTGGGTAAGGGTCTCGGTAGTCTGATTCCCGAGGCGCGGGGTGGAGATCCCCTCGGCGCTGTCGTCGGTTCCCGGGCCGCCGGCGGGGAAGGGGGGGTGACCGAACTGCCCCTGGACCGGATTCGCCCCAATCCCCACCAGCCCCGCCGCGAATTCGATGCCGAGGAACTCGATTCCCTGGCGGCTTCGATTCGGGCCAGCGGTATTCTGCAGCCCCTGCTGGTTTGTCCCGAGAAGGACGGTGGTTACACGCTGGTTGCCGGCGAGCGCCGCTTGCGTGCGGCGGCCCTGGCGGGCCTCGAAACCGTACCTGCCGTGATTCGGGATCTGCCCGACAGCCGCCTGCTCGAGTTCGCGCTGGTGGAGAACCTGCAACGGGACGACCTGGGGCCGATGGAGACCGCCCTGGCGTTTCGCGAACTGGTACGTGGCTTCGGTCTGACCCAGGCGGAAGTCGCTTCGCGGGTCGGCAAGCCGCGCAGCACGGTGGCCAACTATCTGCGGTTACTCGACCTGCCGCGGGAGGTGCAGGAGCTGCTCGAGCGGGGTGTGCTGACCATGGGGCATGGTCGCGCTCTGGCGGGTCTGCCCCGGCCCGAACAGCAGCAGCGCCTGGCCGAGCGGGCCGCCCGGCGGGGCTGGTCGGTGCGCGAGACCGAGCAGCAGGTTCAGCAACTCGTGGCCCCGGCGGGCGAGGGAGCGGTGAAGAAGGCGCGGCGCAAGGATCCCAACGTCGCGGCCGCCGAAGAGGATCTCAGCCGGGCTCTCGAGGCCCGGGTGCGCATCGTGCAGTCCGCCCGGGGTCGTGGCCGCCTCGAAATTCTCTTTGCCGACGGCGAAGATCTCGATCGTCTCTACCGCCTTCTTCTTTCGGCTTCCACTCACTCCCGTTCCGCCTGATCGATGCCCCGCTCCGGTGTGAAAGGAGAGGCGATCAACGCCTGGCTGGGCGAGGAAGTGCGCCTCGCCGGCGGGGTCTTGCGTTTCGCGGGTTGTTTGCGAGTCGACGGCCGGCTCAACGGCGTCACCCTCGAGGGAGGGGTGTTGGTGGTCGGTGAGGGCGCGTCCGTCAGTGGTCGCCTGGAAGTCGACGAGTTGATCGTCTTCGGCACCGTGGACGCGACGGCTCTCGTTCGCAAATCGGTGCGCATCGCCGCCGGCGGGCAGTTTCGCGGTGAAATGCAGTTGCAGCGCCCCGCGCTACAGGTGGAGGAGGGAGGGCGCTTTCAGGCCCGCGTCGGCACCGGGGCCGAAGCGTCGTCGCGGTCACCGGCGTCACTACCGGCCGCCGCCGAACCGGCGGGAGAGGTCCACCGTCCTGGGGGCGAGGCCGAGCCCTGAAGCGGTCGGGTGAGGGCTTCCCCTCCGGCTGTTTTCCTCCTTTTGAGCGTCTCAGCCCCGATGGACACGCTTCGCCCCGCGGTGGAAGGTGCCGAGAGCGCTGCCGGTGGCCCCTGTCAGCGCCAGGCGGCCTGCCTGGGCGGGGGGGAGCCAGCGCCAGCCCCGCCGGGAACGGGGCGCGGGCCCCGCCGGCCGTGCCCGGTGCAGGCGGAGTTGGATGCGATGCCGGGTGATGACGTGGCGGATCTCCGCCACCGGCCCCGTGATACCGGTCAGGGGGAAACCCACCGCGTCTTCCAGCCGGCGCCGGAGAGGTGCGGATATCCCTGGATGGGGAGCCTCCACTGGGATCCAGGGAAGTTCCCAGAGCCCCGCGTTGTGTTCGCCCGCGGGAACGCGGCGCAGCAGCAGCCGGCCCTGGAAGTCCTCGACGATCACGCCCAGCCGGCAGACCTCCACCATGGGCGAACGCGTCGGCGGGGGAGGGTAGGTTTCCGGATTCCCCCCCGCTCGCCCCGCGCAGCCGGGTGCCAGCGGGCAGGCGGAACAGCGGGGGCTGCGCGGGCGGCAGACCATGGCACCGACTTCCATCAGGGCCTGGTTGGAGTCTCCCGGCCGGGCGGGGTCCAGGATTTCCCGTGCCGCGGCCTCGATGCGTCGGCGCCCGGTTCCCCGTCGGGGGTCTTCCTCGAGGGCCAGGCAACGGCCGAGTACCCGGATCACGTTGCCGTCCACGACGGGTTCGCGAACATCGAAGCAAATCGACGCGATGGCTGCCGCCGTGTAGGTTCCGATGCCCGGTAAGGCGCGCAAGCCTTCGACCGTCCGGGGAAAGCGGCCTCCGTGGACGTCGACGATATGCCGGGCGGCGGCCCGCAGGAAGCGGGCCCGGCGGTAGTAGCCGAGTCCTGCCCAGAGGGTCAGCACCCGGTCCTCGGTGGCGGCGGCCAGGGCCTCGACGTCGGGAAGCCTCTCGATGAAGCGCTTCCAGTAGGGAATCACCGTCTCGACGGTGGTCTGCTGGAGCATGATTTCGGAGATCCAGACGGGGTAGGGGGAGCGGGTCTCCCGCCAGGGCAGGCGCCGGTGGTGTTGGTCGTACCAGGTGAGCAGGGTTCGACCCAGCGAGGCGATGGGCTGCGGCTTGCGGAACACCTGGGTTGTCTCCTCGCGATCTTCTGTGGCAGCTGGACTCCGGCCAGGCGTCATGGAACGGAAGCCCCGCCTTCCCGAGTCCTTCGGCCGCGACGCCCCACGAGCACGCCGGTCGTCCTTGGGATCCTCTCCCCTGCGTCTCCGGCATTTCCGCTCGAAGGTTCAGGCATCATGCGGGATAATGCCGCGAACCTCGATTCCATCCCACCCGAGGAGCCGGTCCATCTTGCCCATTTGTCTCGTGCTGTCCGGAGGCGTCGCGGGGCCACGCGGGTGGCGGCGGTCATGAGTGCGCCCGTCACGCCCGGTTCCGGACACGTCGTTCTGGTCGAAGAGGATCCCGCGGCCAGCAAGGCGATGTGCCGCTGCCTCGAGGAGGCGGGCTTTCGGGTCACGACTGTCGATGAGGCAAGCCGTGTTCTGCGGGATATCGACGAACTCTCCCCGGACGTGATTGTCACCAGCTACGACCTGCCCGGCTATCTCAACGGGCTCGAGTTGCTGCGTTACGTCAACCGTCGCTATCCCGGGCTTCCGGTCCTACTGGTCTCTTCCCACGGCAACGAGAAGACCGCCGTCGAGGCGATGCAGATCGGTGCCTTCAGTTATCTGCCACGCCCTCTCGACTATTGTGAGCTGGTCGGCGAGGTGCACCGTGCCGCGGGAACCGCGGCTGGTGCCGGTCGGCGTACCCTGGCCCCGGCCCAACACGGCCTGGTCGGGCAATCCGCCCCCATGGTCGAGGTGCGCCGGTTGATCGAGGACGTGGCCGGCACCCGTGCGACCGTGCTGATCCTCGGGGAGACCGGGACGGGCAAGGAGGTCGTCGCTCGTGCGATACACCGCCTGTCGCCGCGGCGGGAGGGGCCCTTTGTCCCCGTCAATTGCGCGGCGATTCCCGACACCCTGCTCGAGGCCGAACTCTTCGGCTACGTTCGGGGGGCCTTCACCGGCGCCGAGCAGAACCGTGACGGCAAGCTGCTCAGTGCCGACCGGGGCACCCTGTTTCTCGATGAAATCGGTGAGATGCCGCTGGTGATCCAGCCCAAGCTGCTGCGCTTTCTCGAGGAAGGGGTGGTCACACCGCTCGGGTCCGACGAGTGTCGTTCCGTCGATCTGCGCTTCATCGCCGCGACCCACCGGGACTTGCGGCAGGAGGTCGACGCCGGCCGGTTCCGGGAGGATCTCTACTATCGGCTGAACGTGGTTCCGATCCGCTTGCCGCCCCTGCGGGAGCGCAAAGAAGACATTCCTTTGCTCGTGGCCCACTTCCTTCCCGCCTTGGCGCGGCGCCATGGCCGCACGGTCAGGCGGGTCGACCCCGAGGTGACTCGCTGGCTCGAGTCGCGGCCTTGGCGGGGCAACGTCCGGGAACTGGAGAACGAGCTCGAGCGCCTGGTGGTCTTCTGCCGGGACGGCATTCTCCGCCTGGCTCCCGACCAGGTTCCCGATCGACTGATCATGCCCTACCACGACGAGAAGCGGCGGGTGCTCGACGCCTTCGAAAGGGAATACCTGGCCAATGCCCTGCTGGCGACCCGGGGCAGGGTGGGGGAGATCGCGCGGGCCAGCGGCCTTTCGCCACGGCAGGTTTACAACTTGCTGCGCAAGCACCGGCTGAAGGGCGAGGGCATGCCCCGAGTCGTGGGCGAAGAAGATAACACTTCCGGCAGTGGGGGCTAGTCGAGTCGGCACTTCATTGCATTTCCCGCCGACTCAAGAAAAACCTGAACTCCTTTAACTTAGCCATGATCCTGGCGGATGGTCGGCAATTAGTTGCCGGAACGCCGCCTGCCGTCCCGGGCGCCGAACCGGCAAGTCCTCGCCGCGTCAATTACTTATAAGTTTCTAAAAATCTCCGGTATGGCTCTTGCTCCCGGTCTTTCCGCCGCGGGTCGTGTCCCGCCTGAGGTGAGGCCCATGTCGACAGCAGCTTCCAAGGACCGTCGAGACTTTCTTGCCAACCTGGCACTGGCGGTGACGGTCGTGCCGGGCCTGGGGATCCTGGCCAGCCAGATTCTCCAGTACCTGGTGCCCTACGAACCCCAGAAGACCTCCGAGGTCCTGCTGACCCGGCTCAGTCAACTGCCGGTGGGTTCGAGCAAGCCCTTCAAGGACGTCCTGGGCAACGAGTTGATCGCCATCCGCCTGGGAGAAGAGGACGTCCGGGTCTTTTCTTCCATCTGCACCCACCTGGGTTGCCGGGTCGAATGGAGGCAGACCGAGGGCGATTTCTTCTGCCCCTGCCACCTCGGCCGATTCGACACGAGCGGCAAGGTGGTATCCGGCCCCCCCCCCACGCCCCTGCCTTCCTACGAGGTGCGCCTGGAGGGCGACAACATCTTCGTCACGGTTCCGGAGAAGGAGGCCTGAGATGGCGCAGATGAATCCCAGCGTTCCCGGTTGGGTGCGTTTTATCAGGGCCCGGATTCCCGTCAACATCGAGGTCTTCGAAGAACTCTCCAAAGAGCCCATCCCGAACCACATGAAGAACTGGTGGTACGCGCTGGGGGGAACCCCGCTGATGCTCCTGATGATCCAGGCGGCCACCGGGATCCTTCTGACCTTCTACTACCGGCCGTCACCGGAGGGCGCCTGGGAGACGGTGCACAAGATCACCACCGAGGTTCCCTTCGGCTGGTTCATCCGCTCGGTGCACCACTGGGCGGCCAACCTGATGATCGTCGCTGTCGCCCTGCACCTGGTCCGGGTTTTCTTCACCGGCGCCTTTCGCAAGCCACGGGAGCTGAACTGGATGGTCGGGTCAGGACTGCTGATGGCCACCCTCGGCTTCGGTTTTACGGGATACGCCCTGGTCAACGACCAACTCTCCTTCTGGGCGGCGACGGTGGGCACCAACGTGGCGGCCCAGACACCGTTGATCGGCGAATGGATCCTTCACCTGCTGCGTGGAGGGGCCGAAGTGGGGCCGACGACCCTCACCCGATTCTTCGTCTTCCACATCGGCGCGCTGCCCTCGATCGTGATGGTCCTGGTGGGAGCCCACATCTTTCTGATCCGCATTCACGGAGTGATGGAGCTCGACGCTCCTGAAGAAGTCCAGCAGACCCCGTTGACCGTGGAAGAAGACCGCGAGGGCAAGAAACGATTCGATCCCAACCGTTACTTCGCTTTCTTCCCCGACCATATCACTACCGAGCTGATGGTCGGTCTGTTCCTGGTGACCGTGCTCGCCGTGCTGGCCATCAGCTTCCCGGCCCATCTCGGTGAGCCTGCCAACCCCAATGAAACCCCCCTGCACATCAAGCCGGAGTGGTACTTCTTCCCGGCCTTCCGCTGGCTCAAGCTGACGCCGTTGTGGCTCGGCATGGCGGGCATGATGGCGGCAGGGGCGGCCTTCGTCTTCTGGCCCTTCATCGACCAACTCTTCCGCCGGCGCAACCCGCGCAGCGAAGTGGGAACGGTGATCGGAGCCGCTGCACTGATCGTGGTGCTCATCTTCACCATCTGGGAGGCCCTCGCATGAGGCAGGAAGCCGCCCGGAAGAGCCGCAATTCCGTCTGCAACCCGAAGGGACGCAAGGGTCCCGAGATCACCAACCCGATGGGGGAGAGGTCATGAGCCTCCAGTTCAAGAAGTTCATCGTCGCAGTTTTCGCCCTCGCTTTTCTCGCCGCGGTGATCACCGTCGGGATGATCGAGAAGAACAGGCACAAGCCGGAAGTGGCCGCCAGGGTCTATGCCGACGAGGTCACCCGGGCCTGCATCGACTGCCACGACGAGAAGCACATCTCGGTCAACTGGAACCGCCAGTGGGAGAAGTCGCGGCATGCCGAGAAAGGTATCGGCTGCATCGCCTGCCACCAGGCCAAGGAAGGAGAGCCCGACGCCTGGGAGCACGAGGGATACCTGGTGACGCATATTCCCACTCCGGGCGACTGCAAACAGTGCCACGAGCAGGAGTTCAAAGAATTCACCGAGTCGCACCACGCCAAGGCGACCCAGTTCATCGGTTCGCTGGACAATATCCTCGGCGAAATCGTGGAGGGGACCCCCGCGGCCAACATGGGTTGCCGCCAGTGCCATGGTTCCCAGGTCGAGGTCGACGAAAAGGGGGTTCCCGTGGCCGGCACGTGGCCCAACACCGGCATCGGACGCGTCAATCCCGATGGCACCCAGGGGACCTGCACGGCTTGCCATCTGCGCCATGACTTCTCGCTCAAGCAGGTGCGGGAGCCCGCCACCTGTGGTCGTTGCCACATGGGCCCCGATCATCCCCAGATCGAAATCTACGAAGAATCCAAGCACGGCATCGCCTTCGTGGCCCACCGCGAAGAGATGAATATGGACGAGAAGGAGTGGATCGTCGGCGAGACCTATACCGCCGCTCCCACCTGCGCGACATGCCACATGTCGGCGACGCCGACGATGGAACGCACCCACGACGTGGGCGACAGAATCTCCTGGACTTTGCGTCCGCCGGTTTCGAAGAAGCTGGAAAACTGGGAAGAGCGGCGCACGAAGATGCAGAAGGTCTGCCTCGAATGCCACTCCAAGACCTGGGTCAACAACTTCTACGTGATGTATGACGGCGCTGTCAATCACTACAACAACAAGTTCGGCATCCCGGCGGCGGCGATCATGGAAGAGTTGAAGAAGGCGGGCAAGATCACCGCCACACCCTTTGACGATCCGATCGAGTGGATCTACTTCGAACTCTGGCATCACGAGGGTCGCCGCGCGCGCATGGGCGCCTCGATGATGGGGCCCGACTACACCCAGTGGCACGGCTTCTACGAGGTGGCCAAGCACTTCTACAACAAGTTCATCCCGGCGGCTGAAAAGCTCAAGCGAGGTGTGACGGCCGAGGTGATGTCGATGGAAGAGCACCGCTGGAAGAAGGGCATGACGAAGGAGCAGATCCAGAAGATGCTCGACTTCTACAAGGGGCGCTACAACCAGGAGATCCACTGACCTGGGACACCACGACGGGGCCGGCGCTCACGCCGGCTCCGCCTTCCTTTCCACCAGATGAGGTGGCGCCCATGATCGGGTGTGGGGGCAAGAAGATGAGAAAAGTCGCATTAGCCTTGATGTGGATCGCCGCCATGGGGCTCCTGGCCCCGGCGGCACTGGCGGGAGACGAAGGGAAGCCAAAGCCCTACTTCAAGATTTCGGGCTTCTACGCTTTCAACGCCTACAGTCAGAACAACTTTTTCTTCGGAGCGAAGACCGACAGCGAGGGCAGCGTGGGAGGCGTTTCCGACAAGGATGAGTACGCGATTCAGCTCGTTCGTCTGCTCGCTGAATTCGGCATGGGTGACAATGTGAAAATGGTCGTTCGCGCCGACCTGGCCCAGAGTATCTGGGGCATCGACAACAACCAGCGCGAGGTCGACCGGGGCGGGTTCTCCAACCTCTTCAACCGCAAGGGCACCAACTTTCTGACCCACTTCGACTGGGCCTACGTGGACTTCAACAAGAATGACTGGAACGTCAAGCTCGGTCGCATGAAGTACGCTCTCGGTAACCTGCTGGTTCTCGACCAGGACTCTGACGGCGTGCAGTTCACGCGGAAGGTGGGTGACGGAAGCCTGACCCTCGGTTGGGCGAAGATGTCCGAGGGAGCCGACTCCCTTTCGGACTACGATGCCATCGGCCCGAACGCCACGAGTGCCGAAGACGCCACGCTCTACACCGTGAGCTACAAGCAAAAGTCCGGTGCCTGGAACTTCAACCCCTTCCTGGCCTTCTACAAGGACGATGGAGACAAGGACGGATTCGCCTACATTCCCGACAATCTGCAGTACTTCCGTGCCCGTTTCACCCCCCAGATCACCCAGGCTACGGTGCTGGGGTTGGCTTTCAGCGGAAAGTCCGGATCCTGGGAGTTCAAGGGAGAGGTGGACTACCTCACCGGTGACGACGACATCGCCAACGACTACACCGGGGACAAGCAGCAGGTCGACATCAACAATGGCGATCTCGACGGCTACAACCTCTATCTCGACGCCAAGGTTCCTGCAGGACCGGGCAAGCTGGGCTTCGTCTTCGGTATGGGTTCGGGTGACGACGATCCGCTGCGTGGGAGCGGCAACATCAACAAGATCCGTACCAACGGTTTCTTCTACGTGACCGAGGTTTGGGAAGACTCCGTGATGCCCGACGAGGAGGGCATCACGCCCCAGGGTCTGGGCTCGCCCGCTTCCCGCGGATACCGGGAGTTCGAAAACACGACCCTCTTCCAGGTCAACTACAACTGGAAGATCAGCGACACCCTGAGCTACTTCATTTCGGGGACCTGGATGCAGGCCACCGAGCCGATCTTCGCCTGGAGCGAGATTCCAACCGACAAAACCTTGCCTTCCTACTCTTACGGCCTGCAGACCGGCGATCTCGATAACGTGCCTTCATCCGACGACCTGGGCACGGAACTCGATATGCGCCTGACCTGGAAGCTCCAGCCGGGCCTCGTGTGGATTCTCCGTGGCGGCGTTTTCTGGCCTGGAGATGGCGCCGGCTACCTGATCAACGGCACCAACCTGTACGACGACAAAGCCTACGAGCTTCGCACCATCGTCAAGTACACCTTTGGCGGCATCAAGGTTGGCGGCTGAGTCCAGTTTCCGGATGCCGGCCGCTCTGAACGGGGGGCGGCCGGCTTTCCAGGGCCGAGGAGGAGAGAAATGAGCCGAAAAGCAACGGCCGCCGCAGCCATCCTGCTCGCAGGAGCGCTGCTGGCTGGACTGTCTCTGACCATCGGTGCCGAGCCGAGCGGACACCCCGATGTGGGCACGAGCGGGGATTGTGTCGCTTGCCACGAGGCGGTGACCCCCGAGGTGACGAAAGAGTGGTTTGCCGGTCCCCACGGGCTGAACAACGTCAAGTGCTTCGTGTGTCACGGCTCGACCGGCACGAATTTCACCAAGGTACCCGACACCACCCGCTGCGTGAGTTGTCACGCCGACCAGGTAGTCAGCATGTCCAGCCCGATGATGAAGGGGAAGACCTGCTTCTCCTGTCATCCGAATCACCTTCTGAAGCCTCACGGCGCAGGAATGTAAGGGAGGAGAGATCATGGCTGTTAGCCGCAGAAAATTCCTCTTCACCACCGCTGCCGCCTCGGCGCTGGCCGCGCTGGGCAAGGGCGGCCAGACGTTGGCCGAGACCGGTGGATCGGGCATCACCTGGACCAAGGGCGTGTGCCGCTACTGCGGCACGGGTTGCGGCGTCTACAAGGGGGTGATGGGCGGCAAGCTGGTGGCCGTCAAGGGTGACAAGTACAACCACAACCAGGGTTTTCTTTGCCTGAAAGGCTTCCTGCTGGCCCAGGTGCCCAATCACCCCGACCGGCTCAAGAAGCCCATGGTTCGCAAGAACGGCAAGCTGGTGGAGACGAGCTGGGACGAGGCGCTGAGCCTGGTGGCCAAGCGTTTCAAGGACTCCGTCAAGAAGCACGGGTCCGACTCGGTGGCCTTCTACGGTTCCGGACAGGGTTACACCGAGGAGTCCTACGCGGCGAACAAGCTGTTCCGCGCCGGCTTTCGCACCAACAACATCGAGGGCAATCCGCGGCTGTGCATGGCGTCGGCCGTCGGCGGTTATGTGACCACCTTCGGCAAGGACGAGCCGATGGGGTGTTACGAGGACATCGATCACGCGGATGTCTTCTTCCTCATCGGATCCAACACCGCCGAGGCTCATCCGATCATCTTCCGCCGCATCGCCAAGCGGAAGGAGACGGGGGGCGCGGTGAAGGTCATCGTCGCCGACCCGCGGCGAACGCCGACCGCTCGGATCGCTGATCTGCACCTGCGCTTCAAGCCCGGGACCGACCTGGCCATCCTCAACGCCATGGCCCACGTGATGGTCAAGGAAAACCTGGTGGATCCGAAGTTCATCAAGAACTCCGTCGGCTTCGGTGCCGGCAAGGCCGCCGACAAGAGCTGGGAAGACTACAAGGCCTTCCTCGAAACCTACACGCCCGAGTACGCCGAGAAAGTCTCCGGTTGTCCGAAAGACGACATCATCGCCGCGGCACGGATCTTCGGAGCCAAGGGCAAGCGCACCCTGTCGTTCTGGACCATGGGGCTCAATCAGCGCACCCGCGGCGTTTGGGCCAACAACCTCGTGCACAACCTGCACCTGATCACGGGCAAGATCGGCATGCCCGGAAGCACCTCGTTTTCGCTGACCGGTCAGCCCAATGCCTGCGGCGGTGTCCGCGATCAGGGCGGCCTCTCGCACCTGCTGCCCTACGGCCGGCTGTCCGGCAAGCCCGAGCACCGCGCCTTGATGGAAAAGCTCTGGGGACTCGAGCCGGGCACCCTGCCTGACCGACCGGGCAAGCACGCGATCGCCATGTTCCAGGGGCTCGAGAGCGGGGACATCAAGTGCATTTACATCATGTGCACCAATCCCGGCCAGTCCCTGCCCAACGTCAACCGCTATCGCAAGGCGATGCAGAGCAAGGATACCTTCGTCGTCGTCTCCGATATCTTCCCCACCCGCACCACCGAACTGGCCGACGTGGTGCTGCCGGCGGCGGCCTGGGGTGAGAAGGAGGGTGTCTACGGCTGCTCGGAACGGCGCTATCAGCTCGACTCCAAGGTCGTCGATCCGGTGGGCGAGGCGCGGCCCGATTTCGACATTCTCGTCGACCTGGCCCACCGTTGCGGCTTCAAGGATCTCTTGCCCTGGAAACATCCGGCCGAGGCCTGGGATGAAATCCGGCGCATCGCCAAGGACACGCCCTACGCTTTCTGGGGCATCACCCGTGATCGGCTGCACAAGGATCACGGCGTTCTCTGGCCCTGTCCGAGCGAGGGACACCCCGGCACCAAGCGGCGGTATGTCAAGGGCGAGGATCCGCTGGTTCCCGCGGACTGGCCCCACCGGATGATGTTCTACGGTAAGCCCGACAAGAAGGCGGTGGTCTGGTTCCGTCCCCAGAAGGATCCCCAGGAAGTCCCGGACAAGGAATATCCCTTCTATTTCACCACCGGTCGGGTCATCGAGCACTGGCATACGGGCACGATGACCGGCCGTTGCAAGGAACTGGCTCACGCGCGGCGGGAGGCCGAGGTGGAGATCCATCCCGACGACGCCAAGAAGATCGGCGTGCGTGCGGGAGGCAAGGTCAAGGTCAGCTCGCGCAGGGGCAGCGTGGTCTTCCCCGTCAACGTTACCGACACCTCTCCGCGGGGCATGGTGTTCGTCAACATGCATGACGCCGACCGCATGTGTAACGAGATCACCGTCGATGCCTACGACCCGGGTTCCAAGCAGCCCGAGTTCAAGATTTGCGCCGTGAAGCTGGAGAAGGCGTGATGGACACCTCCTCCGGATCTCCTCGCCACTGGGCCGGCGCGTTGCCCGCCGACGGGGTGGAGATCGTGGCCGGCCTGGTCATCGAAACCATGCCCGGCCGCGCTCCGGCGGTGGCGATTCGCCTGGCGCGCCAGGAGGGTCTCGAACTGGTCGGAGGCGATGGCAGCCAGCGCATCGCCGCCGTCTGGACAGCCGAAAGTGGCAAGAGCCTGGTCAAGAAGGCCGAGGATCTCCTCGCGGAAGACGACGAGATTCTCGGCTTGTTTCCCACCTTCATGGGAAGAGCCGACGAGGCGGGGGCCTGACAGGTCCCCGCCTTTCTCCCTCTCCTGGATCCACGCCCGACGATGCAACGCAGCCGCAGAGGGTTTCTCGCCTGGTTCAACGATTCCGACTTGCGTCCCCCCGGAGCCCGCCGGGAGGAGGAGTTTCTGCGCCTGTGCATCCAGTGCCAGCGTTGCACCGAATCGTGTCCCTACCGGGCGATCCGGCCTGCGGGTTGGACTTTCGGCGCCGGCATGGGGACCCCGGTGATCCGGCCGGAGCAAACCCCCTGCTACCTGTGCATGATCTGTCCGCCCCTCTGTCCCACCGGCGCCCTCCAGCCCGTGGCCAAGGAAGACGTGGACATGGGCGAGGCGGTGGTGGACGAAGATCTCTGCTATGCCTTCCAGGGCATCCTTTGCCGGGCTTGCGTCGATGCCTGCCCTTTCCAGGACAAGGCTCTGCGTCAGAACTTCGCCCTCGAGCCGGTGGTGGACCGGGAGTTCTGTGTGGGGTGTGGCCTTTGTGTGCCACCGTGTCCGGCCCGTCCCATCGCGATTCGCGTCAAGCGGCGGGAATTCCTCTGAGATGGGACGGGGCGACGGATCGACGCCGGCCCGTCCCTGCGGTGAGGCCGTGGGCGTCCGGTTACGCTGGACCCGCTGGAGGCGGGCCAGCCAGTTCTTCTTCGCGCTCTTCTTCACGCTGCTGCCCCTGTCGGCCAGGTGGTGGGGGCAGACGGCGGTCTTGGGAACGCTGGCCTCCTTGCACCTCGGTCCCGTGGCGCTGGTGGATCCCGCCGCGGGCCTGGCCTCGATGCTCGCGTCGCGCTCGGCGCAGCTCTCGCTGCTGGGGGGGATGATCCTTCCGGTTCTGCTGGCCCTGGTCCTGGGCCCCGTCTTTTGCTCGTGGATCTGTCCCTGGGGGCTGATCAGCGAGGTGTTGGACAAGTTGCCGGGGCGACGGCCGCGGGCGGGAACTCGGCCGGCGGGCCGCTTGCGATGGCTTTGGCTGGCAGGTGTGCTGGCCGCTTCCGCCGGGCTCGGCCTGCCCCTGGCGGCGTTGATTTCCGCCCCCCGTCTGATCACCCAGCTTCCGCTGGAGATCCTGTATCTCGGCGGAGCCACCGTGGGCACCGTTGTCCTGCTCGTCGTGTTGCTGGTGCTCGAAATCGTGCTCCCGCGGCGGACCTGGTGCCGGCTCCTCTGCCCGGTGGGCTCGGTGCTGGTGTTGATCCGGTTGCCCTGGACGCTGACCGTGGGCTGGCAGGCGCAGACTTGCCGGCCGGGACTGCAGGGCACCAACTGCGTGAAAGCCTGCTCCTGGCGCCTCGATCCGCGTCACCTGCGCCCCTACGACGGCTGCACCAACTGCGGCGCCTGCATCGAGGGTTGCCCCACCAGTCCCGGATCCCTCCGCTTCCGCTCCCACCGAAGCTGACCCCCGACGAGCGCGGGTGTCAGAGGGTGGGTCTTCCACAACCCGGCGGCGTGCCCGGGTCTTGGTTCGTGGTGCCGGATCGTTCAGCGGCGCCCGTCCGCCGCGGGTCGTGGAGCAGAGCCCTCGGGGGCGACGACGAGTTCCCGGGGCGGGCTTTCCGCAATCACGCGGCCCGAGGCGTCGATCGCCTGCACCCGCCAGACATAGCGCTCTCCCGGAGCCAGGTGGGCGCGGGTGATCTCCGACAGGACCAGCTCTCGGCGCTCGGCGTCCACGATCGCACCGGTGACGGCCCGGGTGCTGTCCGTGGGCTCGAGGATCTGCAACCGGTAGGCTCGCGTGCCCGGTACGGGGCTCCATGCAAACCGGGTGCTCTTGTCGAGTGTCGTTCCAGCGCGGGGCCCGAGAGGGGCCATCACAGCCGGCCGGAACGGAGCCGCCGCGCGGACGAAGTAGCGTAGTTCCGGTGGGGTGAAGCCGGGTGTTGGTGCGACGAGCCTCAACCGCACCCGGTACATGCCCCCGAGGTGGACCGGAAGGGCCGGGCTCTTCAGCGAGGGTGAACGACGGCCGGCCACATACCGGCGGACGATCGCCAGCGGACGGAACGCGGCGTTCTCCACGGCATCCCCGGGCTCGGCCACCTCCCAGACAGCCCGCAGCAGGCCGCTGCCCGAAAAAGTCAGACGCGCTTCGGCGCGCAGGTCCGCTCCCGGCTCGACCACGTCGATGACGCTTCCGCCCTCGAACGTCAAGGCCAGCCGCTCGACCCCGAAACTCCCGCCAGCGCCGCCTGTGATCTTGAGTTCGACGGCACCGCCGGCCGCGGCCGTGCCGTCATCGAAGGTGCGCAGGTAGAACAGGCGTCCGGCGCCGAGCTCGTGGGCCCTGAACACCACTTGCGCGGGCACGAGCACCGACTCGCGGAACGAGAGCACGGTCAGCGGGGCTGGTGGCTTGGTCTGCGACAGGCCGCGCGCGTTCGTGCCGAGTATCGGACCGTCTGTGCTTCCCGCGCGAAAGGTGCCTCCCGAAGAGAAGACAGTGGTGCCGCCACTGGCGCCGGTGATCACCCGGGTGACGTTCCAGACCACGGCGACCGAAGTGGCGCGGGCGATGGGGACGCTGCGCGAGGCGGGAGTGGCGGTGACGGTCGTGACCGCCGCGCGGGTCGGTTGTAGGGCGCCCAGCGCCAGCAGCGCGGCGATGAGCATGCTTTTCGAGGTTCCGTCGTGCATGGTCTTGTACCTCATCGGTCTGTGGACCAGCTCACAGCCAGTCGCAGGTAGACCCGGTAGACCCTGGCGGAACCGGAAAGGTCGGCGGGGTCCCGGCGCCGGTGGTGCTGTCCTTCGAGCGAGAGCAGGATGGCGGGTCGACCGCCTCCCCCTTCCTGCACGACCCACTGGAGCATGCCGGTCAGGTCCAGCGTGCGCGGCGATGCCGCGCCGTTGGAACTTCGATCTCGATTCCACGACGCTCCCAGGCTGGCGTGCAGGCCCGCTTTCAGGGTATGGCCCAGGTCGATCACGACGGTATCGGTGGTCCAGGCCGCCCCGGCGTCCCGGTCCCTGGTCAGACTTCGCTGCATGGAAATCCCCACGCTCGCCCCGGACCCGGGTGTGATTTGCACGCCGAGTTCCGTGATCCGATTCTCCGTGTTGGCGCTCGTTTCCGCATAGTCGGTCTCGCTCCCGACCGTGTGTCCGGCGCTCCAGTGCCACGCCGGGTAGGAAAAGGCGGCCGACAGCGAGAGCGTGTCGGTCTCACGAAAATCACCCACGGGCAGCTCGATCCCCGGGCGGACGACGTTCTGGCCCAGCCGGATCCAGTTCACCGTCAGTGACGGCTGTCCGTACCAGGGGGCTGGATCCTCGTCGTCGGGTGGCGGCGCCATCCACCCGATGGAGAGCGTGCCCTGGGTCGTGCGCAGGCGTGGAAGCAACGGAAGGCCGTTGACGTTGTCGAACTCTCTCGAGAGTTCCGCCTGGGCGTCCCATCCCGCCCAGGAAAACGCACCGGTGGCCCGCAGGAGATCCCGGTCGGCGACCACGGTCGGGTCGGCGATGCTGCGGAAAAACGTGCCGATACGGCGATGTTCGAGGCCCAGGTCGAGAGTCGCTGTCCGATTCCGGATCTGGTGATCCCTGAGAGCCGCCCAGCCCATCCGCGCAGAGAGGGCCCGATCGCGCCTGGCCTCCGCACTGCCGTCGCCGTCGAAGTCGAAACGCGTTCGTGCGAGTTCCGCGTCGATCTGCAGGCGATCGTCGAGCAGGCGACTCGCCAGCGACACGGACGCCGCCCGTCCCCTGGCCCGGGTGATCGTGTCGCCGCCGACGCCTTCCCCGGTCTGCCCGGGGTCGCGTCCACTGAGCCAGGTCGCAGAGAGCACCAGCGCTTCCGGCCGGCCGTCGAGTGGACGGCCCCGGACCGTCAGACCTTCCACGCGGTCTCCTGTGTCGCCCACGCCGAATCCGCCGGTCAAACCGGTGACCTGTTGCGAACGCACGAGGAACGCCGCCGCGTACAGATTCCCCTCGAGGTCACCATAGCCCGTCGAGACACCGCGGCGCCGCAGCTCCTGGAGGACCAGCGAGGGGGCCGCGGGATCCTGGTGTCCCGCGGCGAGCCACCAGGATCCGAACTCTCCGCGCAGCAGGAAATCACCGAGATCGACGGACCCCCGCTCGCGAGGAAGCTGCAGGGGATCGCTGTCGTAGAGCAGTTCTCCTGCGGCCGATAGCCGCCAGCCGTCGTCGGACACCGCCCCCGAGAAGCGGGCGCCGCCATCGGCCCCCGACCTCTTTCCCGTGTCTTCGGGGTCGCGGGCCAGCACCCGGCGGAATCCGCTCGCGCTCGCCTCCGCCGTCATGCCGACTTCGCGCAGATGGCGGGAGTGGCGTATTTCGAAGCTCCAGGCCCCGCGTTCGAGGAACTCGCCGTCAGGGCCGCGCACGGTGAGCCGCAGCCTGTGCTCACCCCACTCCAGCGCTTCGACCGGCCGGATCGAGAGGATCTCACTGCCGGTGTCGACGTGAGCGATGTCGGTCACGTCGAAATCATCGATTTCCAGCATGATGCGGTCGGGCTCGAGCGTGGCGAGTCCCGGCACCCGGATGCGGATCGGATCGGTCGGTCGGCGGACCGGATGGTCGGGCTCGAGCAGGGTCGGTACGGCGGGTGTCTCCAGGGCGGGAGCCGAGGGCAGACTTGCGAGCAGGCCCGCGAGACACAGCAGGAGGACCTTGCCGGTCCGTCCCGGCGTCCAGCGCCTTCTTCCCGCCCCGCATGCATGTCGACGAACCATGATCGCCTCCGTGCCGGGAGAGCCGGTCGACAACCGGCCCTCCCGGGGGACTCACAGGTTCAGCGATGGATCCTGATGGCGGCCGTCTTCATGCATTGACGACTGAAGGTCACCGGCTTCGACCGGATCGTGTGCGTTCTGCCTTTGAGGTCTTTCCAACCGACGACCAGGCGGGTCCTGCCCTCGACCCACTTCCCCGCCGGGGACTCCCACGGCTGTTCTATCGTGGAGGTCGCCTGCCCGGCTCCCCTGATCGTCCAGTTGTGCTTTTTTCCGACCTGCCGGGGACGTCCCGCTTTCGGCATGGATTCCAGCCAGGCCTGGCCGGAAAGCTTTTCCCGGCTGCCGATCCTGGCCTTGAAGGTGACCTTGCCGGGGCACCGGAGGGCGGATTTCTTCTTGTCGACGGAAAAGCTCTTGATCTCGACCGTGCTGCTGTTGATTTGCGGAGCCAGGGCGAGGCCTCCACCCGAGGCAGGGGAACAGCGACGATCGAACGTGACGGGAGCCGAGCGGGTCGTCCAGGTCTTGCCGCTGGAGTCTTTCCAGCTCAGGACGAGGCGCGTCTTGCCGCGGGTCCACTTGCCGGCGGCCCCATCCCAGGGTTGTTCGAGCGTGGAGGTCGCCTGCCCGGGCTTGCTCATCGACCATTTCGTTTTCTTGCCTTTTCCCGCGGGAGGAGATCCCGGACCCGCGGGCATGGATTCGAGCCATGCCTCCCCGGAGACCTTGGCCTTGCTCGCGATGGTGGCCCTGAAGCGGACCTTGCCGGGGCAGGCCACCGCATCTTTCTTCGGAGGAGTCGTGAAGCTCTTGATCTCGACGGTATCGCCGTCGACCAGCTTTTCCTTGGCGGCTTTCGAGGGCAGGCACTCGATTTTCAGATCGAAGCGCTTGGTCTTGTCATGGAAGTCGGAGAATCCGGCCTTGGGAAGGAGAGGATTGCAGGTGAGCGAGACCTTCAGTTCGCCACCATCGGGAACCATGACATGGAAGCCCCGGGCCAGGAAGTACTCGCGCGTCTTGTCCGGGGATTTGAAGACGAGTCGCGCCAGTTCGTCATTGCAGGCCTCGACCGCATCGGCCATTCTGCTGCTCGGTGTTCGGTTCCAGCGGGTCCGCAGGATGACCTTCTCGCCCAACAGTGGCGTTTTGATCCAGTACCGGCCCCAACTGTGACTCGACCGCCAGGCCGGTGCTCGCAACTCCCCGCCCAGGCCGGAGGGGTTGATGGTCAGTTCGTTGAGATCGTGCTCCTGGAACCCGGGCTTCTTGTCGAAGCGGCAGTCGGCGGAGACGGAGAATTCGAGTTCATCGGTCGAGACGACCTTGTCATAGCTGACTCCCTGGCTCGATGCGACTTTCACCGACAGGGGGGCGACGGGCCCCAGGGTCAATCGAGTGACCTTGTTGGCCCAGGTCACCGGAGCCGGGCTTACCAGGATCAACAGGGCAAGAACCTTCCTTCGCCAATGCATCGCCTTCTCCTCCTGTGTCGTGCCGCAAGCAAGCGGACTCTCCAGCGCATCCGGGAAGGGCCAGCGACCCCGCGGGGCGGGAGTCGGGCCACCTTCCGGCTGGCGGGCGTGCCGGCCCGTCCACAAGAGGAGGTCGCGGTGGGAGGGGAAGCGTTACACGGCAAAATGGGCATGCGGCCGGACGGCGCCGCGCCCCCGGCCGGGGGCCGGATGGACGGGCGCCGGCCGGGGGGCCGGGTTCAGCGCAGCCGGTATTTCAGTCCGTATGCCGAGCCGCCGCCGCGGTGGCGGGAACGCCGGCGCTGGAGTTCGACGATCACCCGGCAAGTCTCGCCCTCGACGATTTCGCAGGTGGCTCCCGGGTTGGCTCCCCATGCGGGCAGGGGCGTGGTGCGGCGCTCGGCCCGGACGCCGCGGGAGGTATAGCGCTCCCGCGAGTACTCGCTCCACTCGTCGTCCGGGTTGCTCTCCACGCTGGTGACGGCGAAACCGGCGAGGATTTCATGGGAACCGGCGGGTAGCAGTTCCTCGTAGATCACCTCGCCCTTTTTGATGGACAGGCGGGCGGGGCGGGCGAGGAACTGGCCGGGATCCGACGCTCCTTCCAGCATTTCGCCGCGAGTGGCCACGGACTTGCCGTCCACCACCACCTCGAGGAAAGAGACGGGAAACGGCGAGCGGAACTCCACGACCAGCCGGCCCATGCCCTCGGGGAAAGGCTCGGGAGCCTGGGCCTCCGGGCGCGCCGCGGTGGCAGGCGTCTGCCGGGGCCCGGGCGCCGGGTCCGACGAGGGCGCGTGCCCGCCGCGGCGGACGAGCGCCAGGAGTACACCGTCGGAAAGCCCGGCTTTTTTCAGCGCCGCCAGGTCTTGGCCGGAGAGCTCCGGCAGCTCGAGTCGGGCGATTCGTTCCAGGATGACCGCGTCGTCGATGCCGGCTTCGGCCATGGCGAGGACTTCCGCGACCGAGGGGTGGTCGAGGGCCGTGTCCGTTTCACTCCACCCGAGGCTCACCACGCCCAGAGCGATCAGCACGGCCAGGATGCCTGTTGCAGCGCGTCGAACCATCACCGGTCTCCTCGTCCCCTGGGTGGAATCCAGACCCCGGCATCATAACTCGTTCGCGGGAGTCGCGGCAGAACTGCAAACGTGGGGACCGGAAGGGGCGGTGAAGCGTCGGCAGGCGTCGGGTCGAAAAAGCCCGGGGGTGGACCGAAAGGCCCACCCCCGGGCGCCGTTACCCACCGCCGGCACTTACGCGGAACACTAATCGCTGATGGGCGTCCTGGTAAAGGCCTCGGCTCGTAAAAGATCTGTCACCAGGAGGGGGCGGTCGATTCAGGGGTGCGGCCGCAGCAGGCCCCGGTCCGGAGCGCCCAGGGCCGAGGGAGCGAAGCTCAGTCCCGGCGGCAGCAGGGGATCGGTGGCGCTCACCTCGCAGAGGTCCACCATCGGCAGGGCCGTCTGGAAGGTGTCGTTGATGGCCGCGATGAACTCGTTGGCCACCACGGCGTAGCCGGTGCGAGTCGGGTGGACACCGTCGAGGGAGAAGACTCCGCCGAGGAAGTGGGTGGCCAGCCGCTTGCCGCAGGCCATGACGCCGCCCGCGTCGGCGCGTTCGAGCAGGCCGTGGATGTCGACCAGGGCCGCCGCGTGTTCCTCGGCCTTGGCCGCGATGAAGGTGTTGAACAACTCGGTGCGCCGGCGAATTTGCCCGGTCTCTTCGGCGTCGAGGACGGCTGTGTCGGGAAGGGGACCCGGCATGGTGCCGCCCAGGATCTTGCCCACCAGGTCCAGGCCGGGCAGGGTGACGTAGTCGTCGGCGCCGACTCCCAGGACCTGGGAGAGGATCTCGATCGGCACGCCGAGCGTCCAGGAGAGTTCCGACACCGGGGTCAGGTAACCGATCACGGTGGTGTCGGGGATGTTGGCCACCACGATCGGCGCGCCGGTAGCCGCCAGGCGGTCGAAGATCTCTCCGAAGGCGGCTTCGAAGACCTCCGGGTCGGTCATCAGTTCGGGTGAGCCGGAGGTCGCGGCTCCAAGGATGTCGTTGTTGCCGATCCAGAGCAGGATCACGCCGGGCTCGAGGGCCTCGGCCCACTCCACCTGGCTCATGGAAACCCCTTCGAGCAGTCCCGGCAGGCCCAGGACCAGGTCTGTCAGGCTGTCGATGGGGAAGTCGGGGCGGGCTTCGAGGGCGTCGAGCACGTCATGCCCAGGGACGGCCAGGTCGGTGGCCTGGGTGAAGGGGTCGATACGCCCGGAGGACTGGCCGGCGACCGCGCCGAAGACCGGCGGCGGGCCCCAGGTCTCCAGCTCCATGATGTTGGGCACCCCGGGGTAGGCGATCAGGGGCAGGGAGAGCGGCGCTGCCGCCTGTCGGGCCACCAGGGCGGCGTAGCCCGCCAGTTGGCCTTCCTCCTCGAGGCCTCCGCTCATGTAGCCGGCGGAGAGCGAGTCGCCGACTACTACCATCCGGGAGAAGTCCGGGGCGTCGGCCGCCAAGACCGATGCTCCCAGAAGAGCAAATGACAAGAACATGACGATCCCCACGCGTCGTACCGACATCGGCCTCCTCCTTGGCTGTTTCTGTCCGTTTCGTTCGAATACTCCGTGACGTGCAGGGGATGTACGGGCAAGAACGCAAGAGTCAAGTCGCAAAGCGCTCGGAGGCGGGTCCTGGCCGCGTGCTTACCGCCCGGGGAGAGGAGGAAAGCCCAGCGGTGGGTTTCCGCCGCCCCCTGGAGTCCCCGCTCCCGGGCGGCGCCGGCCGAAGCCCCGGGGGAATGGGTGCGGGAGGCGCCCGGTTCGTGCTACTGATAGGCGCCCGTGGAGGTGGTTCCCGGAAGAGGCAGGCATTATTCCTCTACGGGAGGGCGGCCACTTCGCGGGCGGAGCCGCGAGCCGGCCCCGAGATAGGGTGGAGACACGATCGATGACCGAGGAAGCGAAGATCAGGCAGTTTCTGCTGGATAGCTACTTGATGTCCGAGGACGAGAAGGTGGAAGACACCGACTCGTTCATCGAAAAAGGCGTGCTCGATTCCACGGGTGTGCTGGAACTCGTCGCGTTTCTCGAGGAAGAGTTCTCGGTCAAGGTGCTCGACGACGAGTTGACACCGGAAAATCTCGACTCGATCCGGCTGGTGGCGGACTTCGTGCGCCGCAAGCGGGCGGAGAGCGCCGCCTGAAGAACGTGGCTTCGGCTTCCGGGGGAACCTAGATTCTCGAGCGAGGGGAAAGGGCGTCCGGGAGATACCAGGATGACCACCACAATCGCCTGTCGGCGTGCTGATACTCGCCACCGCATCGAGCCCGGCGCCAACGGGCGAGTGGAGTTCGGCTACCCCTTTCCCGGCGGGGAGCCTTGCACGATGCCCCTGAGGGACATCAGTGCCTCGGGCGTCTCCTTTCTCATTTCCCGGGAACTGCCGGGGCTCGAAGAAGGGCGCAGCCTGGACAGGGTCGCCATCCGCTTGCGGGGCCGGACGGTCCACGCCGACCTGCTGGTGATGCACCTGACGCCGGATCCCGGGCCTGGATCGGTTTGCGGGGCGCTGATCTATCCCCTCGAAGACGAGGACATCCGCGAACTTCACGCGCTGCTGGCGGGCCTCGAGGCGGAGAAGGGACTCTCCTGAGCCAGGGTCGGTCGCCCGGCCCTCAATCCAGCAGCGTTTCGATGGCCTCCGGCGGCCGCCCCAGCACGGCTCGCTTCCCTCGGATCACGATGGGGCGTTCCATGACCTTCGGGTGCCGGGCCATCAAGGCGTAGAGCGCGTCTGCGTCGGCTTCGGGACCGAGGCCGGAAGCCTTGAAGGCGTCTTCCTTGCGCCGCAACCATTCGATGGGCGGGCGTCCGAGGCGGCGGCCGATCTCCCGCAGTTCGTCGAGGGTGGGCGGCTGTTCGAGGTAGCGCCACTGCTGGTGCGGCACCGAGGCCCGCACGAGCAGCTCCAGGCCCTGGCGGCTCTTCGAGCAGCGCGGGTTGTGCAGGATCACGATCTGGTCGTCGGAATCGGGCAAGCGCATGGTGAGTCTCCGGAGTCCGCCCGCGGGAGCGGGCAACGAAAGGTATCATGACTCGACTGGGAGGTAAGCCGATGCGATGGTTCGTTGTTCCCCTCGCCTTGATGGTGCTGCCGGTGGCCCCGGCCGCGGACGCCGACCGTGGCCAGGACAAGAGGGCCTGGACCATCGAAGACCTCTACCGGGTGGAGTACCCGGGCCAGATCCAGGTCTCCCCGGACGGCCGGACGGTACTCTACAGGCTCGTTCGTCGAGACTTGCGTGCCGGGAAGAGCAACGCCGACATCTACAGGATTCCCCTCGATGGAGGCGCGCCCCGGCGTTTGACCACCACCGACGAGGTGAGTGAGTCCTTCCCCGTATGGTCCCCCGACGGCAAGACCATCGCCTTCGTCGCCGACCGGGGAGGCGGTGAGCAGGTCTGGTTGCTGCCCGCCGACGGCGGAGAGGCCCGCGCCCTGACCGATCTGTCGACGGGTGCGGCCCATCTGCGCTGGTCCCCCGACGGCAAGACGCTGGTCTTCACCAGCACCGTCGACCCCCGCTGCGGCGCCGATGATGCCTGCCATCGTCGCCGAGACGAGTTGCGCGAGGCGATCCCCCTCGAGGTGCACATTGCCGACGATCTGCTTTTTCGCCACTGGGACAGTTGGTCCGATGGCCGGGTCACCCACCTGCTCGCGGTGGACGTGAACTCGGGCGACGTGAGGGATCTGACGCCGGGTGAGAAGGAAGCTCCCACCTTCTTCGGCGGGCCCGCCTTCGACTTGTCTCCCGACGGCGCACAGCTGGTCTACACTCGTAACCCCGACCCCTACGAGGAGTTGGCTTGGTCCACCAACTCGGACATCTGGGAAGCGCCCCTGGCGGCGCGTGCCTCTCCGGCCGACGGGGCGCGGAACCTGAGTGCCGACAACCCGGCTTTCGATGGACATCCCCATTACTCTCCGGATGGGCGCTGGCTGGCCTACCTCCGGCACCGGATCCCCGGCTACGAGTCGGACCTGCCGCGCCTGATCCTGCTCGATCGCCAAAGCGGTGAGCGTCGCGTCCTGGCCGGGGGGTTCGACTTCCAGATCCAGGCGATGGCCTGGAAACCCGACAGCAGCGGGCTGGTTTTCACCGCCGCCGTGGGTGGGCGGACGCCGCTCTACGTCGTCGACCTGGAGTCGGGCGCGCCACGCCTCGTGGCGGATTTCGCCCACATCGACGAGTTGCAGCTCACGCCCGACGGCCGCCGGGCGGTGGTCGTGCGGCGGGCGGTGGCGGCCCCCCCGGAGATCTGGGTGCTCGCGCTCGACGCGGCGGCACCGCCCCGGCGGTTGACCCACCACAACCAGGACCTCGAGCAGGAGGTGGACATCCGCCCCGCCGAGCGGATCTGGGTCGAGGGGCCGGAGGGGCGGCGGATCGAGGTCTTCGTGATCAAGCCCCACGGTTTCGATCCCGCCAGGAAATACCCGTTGATCTTCAACGTGCACGGTGGGCCCCAGTACCAGTGGTCCGATGCGTTCCGCGGCGACTGGCAGGTCTACCCGGGAGCGGGCTACGTGGTGGCTTTCGCCAATCCCACCGGCTCCCTGGGCTATGGACAGGAGTTCACCGCGGCGATCTCCGGAGATTGGGGAGGGCGGGTCTACCACGATCTGATGGCCGTGGTCGATCATCTCGAGCGCCTGCCCTGGATCGACGGGGAGCGGGTCGGGGCGATGGGATGGTCCTTCGGCGGCTACATGATGAACTGGCTGCTGGGGCACACCGATCGCTTCGAAGCCGTCGCTTCGATGATGGGCATCTATGACCTGGCGTCGTTCTATGGTGGAACGGAGGAGCTTTGGTTCCCCGAGTGGGATCTCAAGGGCGTCCCCTGGAACTCGGGGGACTACCGGCGCTGGAACCCGGCGGCCTTCGCCAGGGAGATGGGGCGGTTCGCCACTCCGACCCTGATCATCACCGGCGAGAAGGACTTCCGCATTCCCTACACCCAGTCCGTGCAGCTTTTCACCACCTTGCGCCGCCAGGGAGTGCCCGCGCGGCTCGTGGTCTTCCCCCAATCCGGTCACTGGCCGGGATGGTACGAGATGGCCCTGTACTACACCGCCCACCTGGAATGGTTCCACGACTACCTCGGCGGAGAAGCTCCTCCCTGGAGCACGCGGGAGTTTGCCGAGGGCCGCGCGTTCGTCGAACAGGACGAGACCGGCGACTAGCGGTCCGGTTCGTAGCCGAAAGCGCGTAGCTCCGGGCCGGCGGCCACCTCGAATTGCTCGAGGGTTTCCGGCTGGAGAGCTTGCCGCCCCTCGCCGGCCAGGCCCTTGCGGAAGTGAGAGCGCCGGTCCTCCTCCCCCGGTCGCCGGCCGCCGGTCAGGGTCTCGAAGGACGCCGCCTTCAGGCAGCGGTCGATGATCCGGCCGTCGCTGTCGACGCCGAGGAAGTCGAGCGTCCGGGCCAGGTTCCGCGCCGGTTCCGCGAGCAGGTCCTCGTAACGCACGGTGACGACCTTTTCGGGGTGGGTGGCGGCAAAGCGCCGGGCCAGGCGAAGTTCCGCCGTCCACTCGGGCAGGTTGGCCAGGGCGTACTGGTCGAGGTCTTCGAAGTTCTCCCGGGTCCACTGGGGGCTGACGCGTTGGTTGTGGAACCAGGCCGAAACTGCCACGTCCCGCAGGTCGCGCACTACGTGGACGAAGCGGGCGCGGGGAAAGAGCGCGGCGAGAATGTCGAGCCCACGAATGTTGTTGGGGCACTTCTCGCCCACGAGCGTCACCTCTTCGTCGGCGGGCAGTTCAGCCAGCAGCAGGGCCACGGTGGTGCGCAACAGGTGCAGCAGGTGTTCCTTTTTCAGCAGAGGGAAGTCGGGCAGGTCGGTGAAGATGTCCTGGTTCTTGCCGGCGATGATCTGGTTGTATTCACCGAGAGCCTGCTGGAGGCGTGGCGCGAGGTAGCTGGTGAAGTGCCCCTCGCCCCGGCAGCAGATGGCGGGATGGGCGTCGAGCAGCAACTGCAGCCAGGTGGTGCCCGACTTCATCGTGCCCAGCACGAAGAAGAGCCCACGTCGATCGAAGGCGGCCAGTTTCCTCTCGAGGGATTCGAGCTGTCGCGCGGTGGTGTTCATTCGCGGTGCAGACTACTGCAGAGGGAGCCGGGTGTCGTGGGGGGCTGGCCGGGACGGCGTTTGACAGGGGCGAGCGGGGGGGGTACCGTCTGCTGTGTTGAGAATCGATCGCAAGTAAGGCGACATGGGCGAGCGCGGAAGCTGCGTTCCTTTTTTTGGGGCCTGCAATGCGAATAGTTCGCATTATAGTTATAACCTGCGTTGCCTTAGTATTTTGCGCCGTACCTTCTCCGTCTGCGGGGAGCCCCCCCGCTTCATCCTGGACGGTCAGAGCCCGTTACCTGATGGGCACGTATTGTGAGGTGCGCGCCTGGGGACCTCCGGGGAAGGTGGCTCCGGCTCTCGATCGGGCGCTCGACCGCATCGCCCAGCTGGAAAGAGTGCTGACCACCTGGTCGGCCGACGGGGAACTCGCGGCCCTCAACGCCCGTCTCGCCGGGGCCTCGCGGGCCGCGGTTTACCCCGTCTCTTCCGACCTGGCACGGGCTCTTGCAGTCGCACGCCGATGGGCCGAGCGCAGTGGCGGCCGCTTCGACCCCACGGTTGGCGTCCTCTCCCGGGCTTGGGGCCTGGGGGAGGGAGGTCGTGAGCCGACCGCCGGTGAATTGGCGGCCGCCGCCGCCCGGACGGGGTGGCGGCATTACACCGTGGACCCCGGACGGGGACGGCTTCGTACCCTGCGCACCGGCCTGCAATTCGACCTGGGGGGTATCGGCAAGGGATTCGCTCTCGACGAGGCCGCCAGAGTGCTCGCCGCCCGGGGCCTCGACGGCGCCCTGTTCAATTTCGGCGGCCAGGTCTTGGCCACGGGCCCGCCCCCCGGGGAGCGGGGATGGGTGGTGGCCCTCGCCGATCCTCGCCGGCGCGACCGGGTGATGGCGACGGTGTTCGTCGAACGCGGGAGCGTCGCCACCTCGGGCGCGTCCGAACGCTACCTGACCGTGGGATCGGCCCGTCACGCCGAGATCATCGACCCGCTCAGCGGCCGACCGCTTCCCGCCACCGGCGCGGTGAGCGTGATCACCCCCTCCGCCACCGATGCCGACGCGCTGTCCACAGCCCTGTTCGGTTATCGGGATCCAAGAGCACCGGGCTTTCTTCCGCCCGGCACACGGGTCCTGTGGCTCACCCCCAACCCCGCCGCCGGGCAGGCGGCATCGAGGAGTTTCCGGCAATGACGCGAAATCCGAAGACCTCGGGAATCGGCAGGGTTGTCCGTCCCACCCGCGCCATTCCCCTGGTCCTGGCGCTGACGATGGCCCTGGTTCCTCCGGCGAGCCGGGCCGCCGCCGAACCCGATGAAGATCGGCGCGAAGACCGCATCGAAGAACTGGAGGCCATGGTGGAGGTGCTGGCCGAAGTATTGGCCGACCTGCGCCACGGGGCCGGCGGCCGAGAACAAAACCTGGAGCATCCCGATACGGGCCTGGCGCCTTCCGCGGAACGGATCTACCGCACCGACACGGGATTCGCCCTGGGGGGATACGGGGAGTGGCTCTACCAGAACTACGCCGCCCGTACCGACGCGGGCGGGCCCGCCGGGCGCACGGACACCACGGACTTCCTGCGCCTGGTGCTCTACACCGGTTACAAATTCAGCGACCGCATCCTCTTCAACGCCGAGCTGGAGTGGGAGCACGCCAGCACCGCCAAGTCGGGGAGCGCGTCGGTGGAATTCGCCTATCTCGATTTCCTCCTCGCGCCACGGTTCGGCGTTCGAGCCGGCATGATGCTCGTGCCCGTGGGCTTGACCAACGAGCTGCACGAGCCTCCCGTCTTCTTGTCGGCCCGCCGGCCGGATCTCGAGACCGTCATCCTGCCCACAACCTGGTCGGAGACCGGGGTGGGGGTCTGGGGTGACCTGGGGGCCTGGGAATACCGGGTCTACCTGGTCAGCAGCCTCGACGCGGCGGGTTTCTCCTCCATGAGCGGGATTCGCGGAGGCCGGCAGAAGGGCTCGAAAGCCCGGGCGGAGGACTGGGCCCTGACCGGCCGGCTGGACTACCGCGGGAAGGCCGGCCTGCTCGCCGGCGTCTCGTTCTTCTCCGGCGATACGGCCCAGGGGCGGCAGGTGGCCGGCCAGACTTTCGACGGAAGAGTGACCACCGTGGATTTCCACGCCCTCTACACCTGGCGCGGGCTGGAGCTGAGGGGGGTCTGGGCGCGGGTCGAGATGGAGGATGCGGAGCGGATTTCCCTCCTGGTGGGGGAGCCGGTGGGGGCCCGCATGGGCGGCTACTACCTGCAGGCCGGCTGGGACCTGCTCGCCGCCTCCGGCGCGAGACGTTCCCAAATGATCGTCTTTGCCAAGTACGAGAGCTTCGACACGCTCGAACGGGTCGGCGGCAGTCCCCCGCCCGCCCCCACCGGAGCGGATAGAAGCAGTTGGACCTGGGGCGTGGTCTACAAGCCCCACCCTTCGGTGGCCCTCAAGCTCGACTACCAGGACTCCAGCAACGACACCGCCGACGCGGTGGATCAGATCCATGTGGCGTTGGGCTTCTCTTTCTAGCCTTCTGCTGGCCCTGCTGGCACCTCCCCCCGGGGCGCGGGCGGGGGAGGGGGCTCCTGTCGACGCCGCTCTCGACCGCGCTGTGCCGCAGGCCGTGGTCCGGCAGAAGGACACCCTGGTGTTGTCCGGGCAGCAGGCACGGCGGGTCCAACGGGTGGCGGGTTCGCCCCTGCCGACCCGGCTGGTGACTCGTTACCGGCTGTATTCCGGGGCCGGGCGGCTGCTGGCCGTGGCCTACGTCGACACCCACCTGGTTCGCTCGCTGGCCGAGACCCTGCTGATCGTCGTGGATGACGGCGGGAAGGTGCGACGGGTGGAAGTGCTCGCCTTCAAGGAGCCGCCGGAGTATCGACCGAGGGCGACCTGGTACGGTCAGTTCGAGGGCCGGGGTCTGGATGGAGAATTGCAGGTGCGACGGGGCATCCGGGTCCTGGCGGGCGCGACCCTCTCGTCCCACGCCGCCACGGACGCCGTACGCCGCGTCCTGGCGGTTCACCAGATCCTGCCGCCCGCGCTTCAGCTTGGGGAGCGGCCGTGAGCCGGCCCTGGCCAGCCCTGGTCGGCCTAACCCTGGTGGCCCTGGTCACGGGCCTGGTCTACGCCTGGATGCGCTACCTGCTCGAACCGCCGGATCCCTTCACGGCGTTCGGGCATCCCTGGCAGCCGTGGATGCTGGATCTGCACGTTCTGGCCGCACCGGCGCTGCTTTTCGCCCTGGGCTGGGCCTGGGGAGCGCATCGCCCCGCCTCCCGGCGCTCCGGCCCGCGTCGCGGAGGCTGGTGGCTGCTGGGCCTGGTGGTCGTGATGGCGGGATCGGCCTACTTGCGCCAGGTCGTCACCGACGACGCCCTGCGCCCGGTTCTTTCCTGGATACACGGCCTGTCGGGCGCAGGGTTCTGCCTGCTCCTCGTGTTTCACGGCTACCGGCCCCGCGCAGCCGCCGGAGAGCGGCGCCGGAGTCCCGCCGATTCGATCATGGAGAGTTAACCTGCCGACATTTCTTGGTTTGGGTTGACGCTCCGGGGGGCCATTGTTACCATCCGCCCCTCTTGCGCCGTCCTCGGCGCAGGAGTGGCGAGTGTGCCCACTGCCGGTGGGCAGGGTTCCTCGGGTACCCCTCATGATTTGGGAGCCTCGGCGATGTGGGCCGGGGTGCACAGGCTCCGGCGGCTGGACCATCGCCAGGGCCGGGAGGCGGAACGCAGATGCAGGACGCCGGTCTCGTAGCCAAGCGCTATGCCCAGGCCCTGTCCGACGCGGTGGCGGACGACGCTGTCTTCGCCGAGGTGCGTCGCCAGGTTCGGGCCATGGCCGATCTGGTGCGTGACAGCGAAGAACTTCGCCACGCTTTCGCAAACCCGGTGATTCCCACAGAGGCCAAGGCGCGGGTGGCCCGGACCCTTGCCGAGCGCCTGGGGGGGCGGCCGGAAACCCTCCGTTTTCTGGACGTTGTGGCCAGGAACGAGCGGCTGGTGCTGCTGGTGGACATGGCCGACGCGGTCGATGGGGTGGGCGACCGCCGGGAGGGCGTCCACGAGGTGGAGATTTCTTCCGCGGCGCCCCTGCCGGACGAGCTTCGCAGCCGTCTCGCGGGTGCCCTGGGCAAGGTGGCGGGAGGCAAGATCCGGATCACCGAGCGGGTCGACCCCGCCCTGCTCGGCGGGATCGTCGCCCGGGTCGGAGCCACGGTTTTCGACGGCAGCCTGCGGACTCGCCTGACGGCGCTGCGTTCGCGGTTGACCGGCACGAGTCAAGCGGCCGGCTGAAGGCCGAGCCGGCTACAGGCCGCCGGTGCAGGCGGCCAGGAGCGAATCGATGGAATTCAAGATCGGCGAGATCAGCGAGATCCTCCGCAGGCAGATCGAGGGTTACGAGGAGACGATCGACGTTGCCGAGGTGGGGACGGTAACCCAGGTCGGTGACGGCATCGCCCGCATCTATGGCCTGGAGAAGGCCGCCTACCTGGAGATGCTCTCCCTGCCGCACGACGTCTACGGCATCGCCTTGAATCTCGAAGAGGACAGTGTCGGCGCCGTGCTCTTCGGCGAGGTGAGCAGGATCAAGGAAGGCGATCAGGTGCGGCGGACCCGCCGCATCATGTCGGTGCCCGTCGGTGAAGCCCTGCTCGGTCGCGTGGTCGATCCCCTCGGTCGACCGGTCGACGGCCGGGGGCCGCTGGACACCGACGAGACCAGCCCCGTCGAGCGCCTGGCTCCGGGCGTGATCTATCGCCAGCCGGTCAACGAGCCGCTGCAGACGGGGATCAAGGCGATCGACGCGATGATCCCCATCGGCCGCGGTCAGCGGGAGCTGATCATCGGTGACCGCCAGACCGGCAAGACCGCCGTGGCCATCGACACGATCATCAACCAGAAGGACTCGGGGGTGATCTGCATCTACGTGGCGATCGGTCAGAAGCAATCCACCATCGCCAACGTGGTCAAGACCCTCGAAGAGTACGGCGCGATGGAGTACACCATCGTGGTGGCGGCCGGTGCTTCCGAACCCGCGGCCATGCAGTACCTCTCGCCCTACTCCGGTTGCGCGATGGGAGAGTACTTCCGCGATCGGGGCCGCCACGTGCTGACGATTTACGACGATCTCTCCAAGCAGGCCGCAGCCTACCGCGAAATCTCCCTGCTGCTGCGGCGGCCGCCGGGGCGCGAGGCCTTCCCCGGAGACGTCTTCTACCTCCACTCCCGCCTGCTCGAGCGTGCGGCCAAGCTTCGCGAGTCGTACGTGATCGTCAAGAAGGATGCGCCGGAGGGGGCGACCGAGAGCTTCGACGGCGAGGTCTATCACGGCGTGCCGGGCAAGGAAGCCGCCGAGCACCGGCTCGGCGAACTGGGTGGGGATTACGAGATCCGGGTCGTGCCGGGTACCGGAGGATCGCTGACCTCGCTGCCGGTGATCGAGACCCAGGCCGGTGATATTTCGGCCTACATCCCGACCAATGTGATTTCCATCACCGACGGTCAGATCTTCCTCGAGGCCGACCTCTTCCACAGCGGTATCCGCCCGGCGATCAACGCGGGGCTGTCGGTTTCGCGAGTGGGAGGATCGGCCCAGATTCCGGCGATGAAGAAGGTGGCCGGGACTCTGCGTCTGGAGCTGGCCCAGTACCGTGAGCTGGCGGCCTTCGCCCAGTTCGGCTCCGACCTGGACAAGGCGACCCAGGCCCAACTCGCCCGCGGCCAGCGCCTGCAGGAGTTGCTCAAGCAGCCCCAGTACGCGCCGCTGTCGGTGGAAAAGCAGGTCGTGACGATCTACGCCGGAACCCATGGTTATCTCGATGGAATTCCGGTTTCCCAGGTCGGCGAGTTCGAGCGGCGCCTGAACGACGAGTTGAGCGCCAGTCACGGCGATCTGCTCGAGCAGATTCGCACCGAGGGCAAGCTCAGCGACGAGATCCAGGAGAAGATCAAGAGCGTCCTGGATGCCTTCCGGGAGAAATTCAAGGCAACGATGCCGGAGGCCTGAAGCGGTGGCCAACAACGCACGGGATCTCAAACGCCGGATCCGCTCCGTCAAGAACACCGCCCAGCTCACCGGGGCGATGAAGATGGTCTCGGCCGCCAAGCTGCGGCGGGCCCAGGAGCAGATGATGAGTTCGCGGCCCTACGCCGCGGCTCTCGAGCGCGTGATCGGGGACGTGGCGCGCCGGGTCTCCCCCGAACTGCACCCGCTGCTCAGCGGGCGCGAGCTGAAGGCCGTCGACCTGGTGCTGATCGCGGGGGACAAGGGGCTGTGCGGCGCCTTCAACGCCAACGTGATCAAGGCCGCCGAGGCTGCACGACGGGAACACGAAGGCGCTGGACGCCGTGTCGTGATGACCTTGATCGGCAAGAAAGCCGGCGAGTATTACCGGCGCCGCCCCCAGATTCCTGTGCGGGAGACCTTTGCCGATGTCTTCCGCAAGATCGAGTACACCTTTGCGGCGGATCTGGCGGGTAGCCTGACCGACCGTTTCCTGGCCGGGGAGACCGACGGCGTCTTCCTGGTCTACAACCGTTTTCGTACCACGATCTCCCAGGTCGTGACCGTCGCTCCCATCATTCCCCTGCAGAGCCTCGTCGCTGACGGGGGGGGAGACGAGGGGGCGGCGGAGTACCTTTACGAGCCGGAGGCCGCGGAATTGATGCGGGGGTTGGTCCCCCGTTTCGTCAGCTTCCAGCTCTATCAGGCGATGCTCGAGTCGGTGGCTGCCGAGCATGGGGCCCGGATGGCGGCGATGGACAACGCCACCCGCAGCGCGGAGGAAATGATTTCCAGCCTCACGCTGCAGATGAACCGGGCCCGCCAGGCGGCCATCACCACGGAACTGATCGAGGTGGTCAGCGGCGCGGAGGCGCTCTGACCGGTCGGAGCGGGGACAGCCGGTTCCCACGGCGCCGGCGCAGGCAAGAGGACATCGAGATGGCGAGTGCAGGCAAGATTATTCAGGTGATCGGTCCCGTGGTGGACGTGCAGTTCCCCGAGGGGCAGCTGCCCGAGATCTACACGGCGCTGCACGTCAAGGACGACGGCGGTGAGACCGGCGTGCCCCTGGACGTGACCCTCGAGGTGCAGCAGCATCTGGGCGAGGGGCGGGTCCGCACCGTGGCTCTCGAGCCCACCGACGGTATGACCCGGGGCCTCGAGGTGACCAACACCGGCGCTCCGATTTCCGTGCCCGTGGGCAAGCAGACCCTCGGTCGTGTGCTCAACGTGCTGGGCAAGCCCGTCGACGAAATGGGACCGGTGGAGGCTGCCGAGCTGTGGCCGATCCACCGGGAGCCGCCCAGCTTCGAAGAACAGGCCACAGAGATCGAGATGTTCGAGACCGGGATCAAGGTCATCGATCTGCTCGAGCCCTACATGAAAGGCGGCAAGACCGGCCTGTTCGGTGGTGCCGGTGTGGGCAAGACGGTGCTGATCATGGAGCTGATCCACAACGTGGCGATGAAGCACGGTGGATACTCCGTGTTCACCGGGGTCGGTGAGCGGACCCGTGAGGGCAATGACCTGTGGCTCGAGATGCAGGAAGGCGGCGTGATCAAGGCCGGCGATCCGGATGCCTCCAAGGCCGCCCTGATCTACGGCCAGATGACCGAGCCTCCCGGCGCCCGTCTGCGGGTGGGCCTGACGGGGCTGACGGTGGCCGAGTATTTCCGCGACACCGAGGGGCAGGACGTGCTGCTCTTCATCGACAACATTTTCCGTTTCACCCAGGCTGGTTCGGAGGTTTCGGCGTTGCTCGGCCGGATGCCCTCGGCGGTGGGATATCAGCCGACCCTGGCCAGCGAGATGGGTGAGCTGCAGGAGCGCATCACATCGACCCGCAAGGGCTCGATCACCTCCGTCCAGGCGATCTACGTTCCCGCGGACGACTACACCGACCCGGCTCCGGCGACGACCTTCGCCCACCTCGACGCCTCCACGGCCCTGAGCCGACAGATCGCCGAGTTGGGTATCTACCCCGCCGTCGATCCCCTGACCTCCACCAGCCGCATTCTGGATCCGCGTATTCTCGGAGAAGACCACTACCAGACGGCGCGTGACGTGCAGCAGGTGCTGCAGCGCTACAAGGAATTGCAGGACATCATCGCGATCCTGGGCATGGAAGAGCTGAGCGAGGAGGACCGGCTGTCGGTCTCCCGCGCACGCAAACTCCAGCGTTTCATGAGTCAACCTTTCTTCGTCGCCGAGCAGTTCACGGGCATGCAGGGACGTTACGTCGAACTGGCCGACACGATCCGGGGTTTCCGCGAAATCGTCGACGGCAAGCACGACGAGCTGCCCGAGCAGGCCTTCCTCTACGTGGGCACCATCGAAGAGGCCCAGGAGAAGGCCGAGAAACTCAAGCAGGAAGGCGCTGCGGCCTGACCGCCGCCGGGAGAGGCCAGAGATGCTTCCCGAGAAGATCCACCTTGAGATCGTCACTCCCCAAAGGCGGGTGATCGACAAGGACGTGGACGAGGTGATCCTGCCCGGTGCGGCGGGTTCCTTCGGTGTGCGTCCCGGTCATGCCCCGCTCCTGGCGGGGCTCTCCCCCGGTGTCGCCGTCAGTCGCAGCGCCGGCCAGGAAGAGGTGATGGCCATCTCTTCGGGCTACGTGGAAGTTCAGCCCGGCCGCGTGGTGGTTCTCGCGGAAACCTGCGAGAAGGCCGACGAGATCGATGTCGAGCGTGCTCGGAGCCGCCTTCGGGAGATCGAAAGCGAGGTCAACCAGACCGCCGAGGCCGATCCCGACCTGATGCGCTTCCGCATGATGAAGCATCTGGCCCGGCTCCAGGCCTCGGGGCAGGGTCGCTGAGCGACCGGCGTGTGGTAGATTGAAGCCAGGCTCTCGGGGTTTCGTTCGGGAGGTCTCCCGCAGAGCAGAGCCGATCGTGAGGCGCCATGCCGAGGACGAGTTTTTTCCCGTTCTGGGTTGCCGCTGCCATCCTCCTGTCACCGGGATCGTGTTTCGCGCAGGTTCCGGCCAAGGAGCCCGGGGCGGCAGCTCGGGTCCGCCCGCAAAGCCAGTCGGCTCCACCCAACATCCTGGTCTTCATGGTCGACACCCTGCGGGCTGACGCACTGGGCTGCTACGGCAACGAGAAGATCCGCACCCCACACATCGACGCGTTCGCGGCCGAGTCGACTGTCTTTAGGCAGGCCTGCACCACCGTGCCCGCGACGCGCCCGGCGATTGCGTCGCTGATGACCGGAGTTTCCGCGGACGTCCACGGCATCTTCGGTCACTCGGATTATCTGGACGGGACGGTCGCCGGCCTGCCGCGCCTGGCGGAACGACTCAAGGCTCGCGGCTACCATACCGCGGCCCTGGTGGCCAACCCCAACGTGGATCGCGTCTTCGGTTTCGCCCGCGGCTTCGACAGCTACGTGGGACTCTACGCGGCGCGTCACGGAACGCGCCCGGCGGCTTCCCAGGACCTCGTCTCCGACGCGGCGGCCGTCGTTTCCCGGACCATGGCCGACCTCGACGACCTTTCCGGCAGGGAGCCGTGGTTTCTTTTCGTGCTCGCCATCGACCCTCATGCCCCCTACACCCCGCCGGCGCCTTTCGACCGCATCTACAACCCCGCCCTGGCGGGAGCCCGGCTGGGCCGCATGTCGCCGCTGTTGGACTTCGATCGGCGTCTGGCCGCGGGGGAGCACCCTTCTCCCCGCGCGATTCGAACCCTCTACGATGGCGAGGTCAGCTACCTGGACCGGGAATTCGGGCGCCTTTTGGCCTGGATGCGCCGTACCGGACGCCTGCGGAACACCCTCGTGGTCCTGACCGCCGACCACGGCGAGGAATTTGCCGAGCACGGCAGCAGGGGGCACGGCAAGACGGTCTACGAGGAGACCACGCGGGTGCCGCTGATTCTCCGTCACCCGAAGTTTTTCGGCCCGGCCGTGCGTGGCGAAGCCGTCGATCTCCTTGACCTGGGTGCGACCCTGCTGGCGGTGGCCGGAGCCACGAGGCCCGATCATTGGGTGGGCAGGGACCTGCGTGCTCCCCTGCGCCCCCGGCCGGTCATCTCCTCCAATCATCTGCCCAAGTATGCGCTGACTGCGATTCGGAGCGGCCATCTGAAGGGAATCGAGAACGGTCGAACAGGATCGTTCGAGATCTTCGACCTGCAAAGGGATCCCGGAGAAAAGGTCCCCCTGGAGGGGGCTGCACGGAAGCGGGCCCTGGCGCTTCTGCGACCGCTCCTTGCCGGTTACCGGGCGCAGGTGGACCGGTTCCGGGCGATGATGGCCAGGGGAGCCCGTCCGGTCGAAAAAGAGGCTGTTCCTGAAGCGATCGAGAAAACCCTCGAGAGCCTCGGCTACGTCGGCGGAAAACAATAACCTGTCTTTCTGCCCAGTCCCCGGTCGCGGATCGCCAAGGGCCGATGAGGGGTACGGCGGGTGCCCTCGCCGTGTTTGAAGCTGTTCCCGGCCACCCGCGTCACCCGTCGATAAGTCACCAGGGGCATCCCCGGTTCGTCGAGAGTTGACCACCGGTTGGTCCGGACGTGCCGAAGCCGGCCACGACCTCCGGACTCACACCTCGTTCTGATCGAACAATTTCGAAACCTTGATTACAGGACAGAAGTCGTCCTTGTTACTTAATTGGTGCTTGCGAGGTGTATCACACACCGCAATAGTTGATCTAGTTGGTGAAGGGGTCCTGCTATGACGACAATGAGAATGCCGTCCGCTGCTTCCGCAGGCGAGAGCCTGACCCCGGAGGCACAGTCGGACCGGAAGGGGGCCGTATCCCGTGGTTTACCCGTGGGTTTTTCACTCATCCTGACCTTTTTTTGTGCCACAGGGTTGCTGGGAATGCCCTATTACGTGTTGTCGCCGATGGAGCGAGTGCGGCATCCGTGGCATTCGTGGTTCAAGCCGTCGGGCCTGATCGGTCAGAGTGCGGGAATCTTCGCTTTTCTGCTCTTCGCCTTTCTCTGGCTCTACCCCTTGCGAAAACGAGTGCGGTGGAAGTTCCTCGGACCGGTGCCCCGGTGGCTCGACTACCACATCGCCGCCGGCCTGCTGGTTCCCCTGGTCGGGGCGATCCATGCCGGCTGGCGATTCGGCGGGTTGATCGGCCTCGGCTACGGCGCGATGCTCGTGGTCTGCATCAGCGGTATTGCCGGAAAGTATGTCTACGTCCGTATTCCCCGGTCCAACAGCGGCATTGAACTCACGCTCGCGGAAATCGAGAGTCGTCGGCAGGCGATGCTGGATCAATGGGTTCGGCTCAGTGGCATGGAACGAGCCGTCCTCGAAGCCGCCCTGGCCGCGCCGAGCCGGGCCCAGGCTCCGCGGGGACGCCTGGCGACGGTCACGCAGATGGTGCGTGACGACCTCGAGCGCCGTCGGCGGGCCCGGGCCCTCTGCCGCCGGTGGAAGCAAACCCTTGGCGCCCAAGCCGCTCCTTCGCGCAAGGCGATAAGGCTCTTTCTCAACCTGGCCCGGCGGGAAATGGCGCTCCGGCAGCAGGCTCGCCTGTTGGAAGCCACGCGCCGGGTTTTCGAGTTCTGGCATGCCGCACATCTGCCCGTCGCCGTGACCGCTTTCGCGGCCGTTCTTCTGCACGTGGCCGTGGTGCTTTTCCTCGGCGCGACCTGGTTCTGGTGATGGAAGGAAAGGACTGTTCGCCATGGAGATGATGCTCACCACCCTGAGTTTTTTCGCGGTGACGGGGTTGTGTGTCTACGTCTATCTCCAGCGGAGCGGGGGGACCGCGACGGCCGGCGATGCCGCGCCGAAGGGGCCGGCCTGTCTTCGTTGCGGGGCCCCTCAGCCCCGGTCGGCCGCCTTCTGTCCCTCCTGTGGTGTTCCCCGGCAAATCTACGAGGTCGTGCAGGCCCGGGAGGCATCCGGCGAGGCCGAGGGCGCCGCCGAGGGTCCGCTGCACGCGGTGGTCCGCGCCGATATTTGTGTGGGATGCGGCACCTGTGTTCCGGCCTGTCCCGAGCCCGGCGCGATCTACATGGAAGGCAAGTTGGCGGTGGTCGATCTCGCGCTTTGCAAAGGCCATGGAGATTGCGCCGAGGCCTGCCCGGTGGGCGGGATCCTGATGACGCGGGGTGAAGCCGTGCAGCGGGTCGTCGTGCCCGACACGCGGCCGACCTTCGAGAGCAACGTCCCGGGTATCTACATCGTCGGCGAACTCGGCGGTCGGGGGCTGATCAAAAACGCGATCAACGAGGGGAAGATCGCCGTCGAAGCGATTGGCCAGGAACTCTCCCGGGCCGAATCGTCCGCCGGGAATGTGGGTGAAGTTCTCGACCTTGTGATCGTCGGATCCGGTCCGGCGGGCCTTTCGGCCGCCCTCGAGGCCGCGCGTTCCAAATTGCAATACGTGGTCCTCGAGCAGGGAACCCTGGCCGATACCATCCGCAAATATCCACGGAGAAAACTACTGCTGGGCGAACCGGTCAAGGTTCCCCTTTATGGCGACCTCTGGATCGCCGATACCACGAAGGAAACCCTGCTCAGCGTGTGGGAATCCATCATTGAGAGCACCCGTATCGACCTGCGCACGCACCACCGCGTGGAGACGATCACGCGCCAGGACGGCTGCTTCGTCGTGCACGCGGCGGGCCGGGACTTTCAGGCTCGGCGGGTAGTGCTGGCGCTCGGCCGCCGGGGGACACCGAGGCGCCTGGGCGTGCCCGGCGAGGAAGGCGAGAACGTCTTCTACGACATCGTCGAAATGGAGACGTTTCGCGGCAGGCGGGTTGTGGTCGTGGGAGGCGGTGACAGCGCCATCGAATCCGCTCTCGGCCTGGCCAACCAGGAAGGTACGACGGTGGCGCTTTCCTATCGCGGCCGGCAATTCACCAAGGCGCGCCAACGCAACCAGGATCGTATCGCCGAGGCCGCCGCGGCCGGCAGGGTGGAAGTTCTGCTGGGAAGCCAGGTCAAGGAAATCCACACCGACAGCGTGGTGATCGAGCAAGACGGCAAGCTCACCCGCCGACCGAACGATGATGTCGTCATCCGTATCGGAGGCAGCCCGCCCTTCGACGTGCTCGAGAGGATCGGAGTCCGGATGATCACCAAGGACGTGCCGATCGCGGGAGTCGAAGATGCCGTGGGCGCTTAAGTTCCTCCTCGTGACCGGATTCCTGTCGGGAGTGACTCCGACCCCGGCCCAGATCTCCCCCGGCCCCCTCTCGCAGGCACACCACGAATTGGATACCGCCAAAGGCTGCCTGGAGTGTCACGGTCGCGGCGACGAGACGCTCAAGAGCCGATGCCTGAACTGCCACGGCGCGATTGCCGAGATGGTCGTCTCGGGAGAAGGACTGCACGGGAGGGAGGCTGGAGCGGGATGCGCAAGCTGCCATCCCGAGCACGTGGGAAGAGAATTCGACCTGATCGCCTGGCAGGAAGGGTCACCCCGCCTGTTCCGGCACGAGCGCAGTGGCTGGGCCCTGGCCGGTAAGCATGCCGCGCTGGACTGCCGCGAGTGCCACAAGCCTGAACGCCAGAATCCGAGACGGCTCGAAAAGATGAAAAACCTTCATCCGGAGGCAAGCTGGCTCGGTCTCGACTCCACCTGTACGTCCTGCCACGAGGATCCGCACGGGGGTGAGCTGGGCGGTGATTGCCTGGAGTGCCATGGGCAACAAGCCTGGAAACCGGCTTCCGCCTTCGATCACGCCACGACCGCTTTTGCGCTCAAGGGCCGCCACGGCAAACTGGCCTGCAACGACTGCCACCTGGCCGACAAGGGGCCGGTCAAGTTGAACGCGGCGGGTCAGCGCGTGCCGCTCTACAAACCTCTGCCTCACGACGAGTGCTCCGACTGTCACCGCGATGTACACGAGGGACGACTGGGGGCCGACTGCAGCCGATGCCACGTGGAGGAGGGTTTTCGCCGGGTCGACCGCCGACTCTTCGATCATTCGCGAACCCGGTACCCGCTCGAGGGAGCGCACCTCGAGGTCTCTTGCGAGACATGCCACGATCGGCAGAAGGCGTGGGGCCCGCGGCCCTCCTTCGCCAGTTGCAGCGATTGTCACCGCGATCCCCACAACGGACTGGCTACGATTCGGGGAGCGCGAGCGGATTGCTCGCTCTGCCATTCCGTCCGCGCTTTCAAGCCGTCGATCTACACGGTGCGGGAGCATCAGCGCTCGCCCTGGCCCCTCGAGGGCAAGCACGCCAGGGTCGAATGTTCGGCCTGCCACAAGCACCGGAGGGATGCCGCTTCGTTGCGTCGTTTGGGTTCGGCGGGAGTGGAACTGAGACGAGCCCACGACCGCTGCCGTGACTGCCACGAGGACGCCCACGGGGGGCAGCTCTCCCCGCGCCGGGAAAGCCTGGATTGTAGCGCCTGCCACGACCTCCAGGGCTTCAAGCCCAGCCTGTTGAAAGCCGCCGACCATGGTCGATTCGGCCTTGCCCTCGAGGGCCGCCACTCCACAGCGGAGTGTCGTTCATGTCATGATCCGAGACGGCATCGTTTTCTCGCCACGTTGGTGGACGGCGACCTGGGAAGCGCGGGTTTGGCCCTGGCTCTCGGCCCCCAGCCTTGCAGCGCCTGCCACGCGGATCCGCACCAGCGCCATTTCGACGGTCGGCGCACCTGCCAGGACTGTCACGACACCTCGAGTTTCAGGCATTCGGAAATCGACCCGGCCTCCCACGGAAAGCTTGGATTCGAACTGCGGGGCGCGCACCGGGCGCTCCCCTGTTTCGAGTGTCACCGTGGTCTGAAAGAAAAAGCCGCCGAGGGGCCGGCTCTGCTCGATGCCGCCCTGGATTTGAGACGCCTGCCTTTCGGCGAGCGTCGTTCCCAGTGCTCCGATTGTCACGACGATCCTCATGGGGGCCAGTTTGCGGCAAGCCGGGGTGGCGCGGCCTGCGATCGCTGCCACTCGTCGGATTCCTTCCGACCCGCCGGTGGATTCGACCACGAACGGGACTCGGATTTTCGTCTCGGCGGTGCGCACCGGGGCCTCGCTTGCGAAAAGTGTCACCGGCCCGCTCTCGAGCGAGAGGGGAAGCGAATCGTCCTCTACCGGCCGTTGCCCAGTGCGTGCCGTGACTGTCACGGGTCCAAGCAAGGAGAAGGAAGACCATGAAACGTCGACCCTCGGTCCGACTCTACCTGTTCCCGCCTCGCCGGTCACCGCGCGTCCTGGCGGCGGCGCTTTTGGGCGTGGTCCTTCTCGCCGGTGCGGGAGCGCGGTTGGTGGCGCAGAACGAACCGGATTACCCCCACGGTGATCTGGCCGAGGACTGCTCCCTGTGCCACACGGATTCGGGTTGGACCCCGGCGCGCATCCGTCCTGAATTCCACCACGAGGACCTGGCCGGGTTTGCCCTGCAGGGCGCCCATGCTTCCCTCGAGTGTCGGGCGTGCCACCAGGTCCTCGATTTCGCCCAGGCCGATGCGTCCTGCTCCTCCTGCCACACGGACGTGCACCGGGGAGAGATGGGCATCGATTGCTCGCGCTGCCACGGCACGCAGACCTTCATCGATCGCGGGGACCAGCTCCGCCTGCATCGGGGGACCCGTTTTCCTCTTTCAGGTGCCCATCTGACCCTGGACTGCCGGCAGTGTCACGAAGCGACCCCTGTGGATGATCTGGTCTTTGTCGGCACTCCGGCATCTTGTGAGCAGTGTCATCTCGATCTCTACCAAGCGACGGCGAATCCGGACCATCAGAAGTCGGGCTTCTCCACTCGCTGCGTGTCCTGTCACTCCACGAATCACTGGTCCGGTGCGCGCTTCGACCACAGTGCAACCGGTTTCCCGCTCAAGGGAGCCCACCAGGCCCTCGACTGTTCCGACTGTCATGGATCGTCGGGGCTCGGAGGCGGCGGTCCGGTGAACTGCTATGACTGCCACAGAGCGGAGTACGAGGCGACCACCAGTCCCGCGCACCTGGCCTCCGGATTTCCCGTCAACTGCGAACAGTGCCACAACGGAACCGCCTGGAAGCCCGCTGATTTCGACCATGGGCTCAGCGGCTTCCCCCTGACCGGCGCGCATCGCGGGTTGAGCTGCGACGCCTGCCACGCGGACGGGGCGTACGACGGCAAGCCGACGGACTGTTACTCGTGCCACCGCCAGGACTACGAGGGGACGACGGATCCGAACCACCAGGCGGCCGGCTATTCCACCGACTGCATGCAGTGCCACGACACGAATGACTGGAGCCATGGGAACTTCGACCACCAGGCGACGGACTTCCCCCTGACCGGCGCGCACCGCGGGTTGAGCTGCGACGCTTGCCATGCGGACGGGGTGTACGGCGGCAAGCCGACGGACTGTTACTCGTGCCACCGTCAGGACTACGAGGGGACGACGGATCCGAACCACCAGGCGGCCGGCTATACCACCGACTGCATGCAGTGCCACGACACGAAAGACTGGAGCCATGGGAACTTCGACCACCAGGCGACGGACTTCCCCCTGACCGGCGCGCACCGCGGGTTGAGCTGCGAC